>CAYRLV010000194.1:0-7242 GCA_964425155.1 uncultured Ornithinicoccus sp.
TTCATCGAGACGGAGATGACCGGCGAGCTGTCCGACGACCTGAAGAAGAAGTACCTCGCCGGGATCCCGGCCGGTCGCTACGGCACGTCCGAGGAGGTGGCGCGGGTGGTGCGCTTCCTCGCGTCCGACGACGCGGCATACGTCTCCGGCGCGGTGATCCCGGTGGACGGCGGACTCGGCATGGGTCACTGACCCACCACCACTCCCGGAAGCCCCCGACCCACTCCAGTCGTCAGCCAGGAAGGCAGAAAGTCCATGTTGCTCGAAGGCAAGAAGCTGCTCGTGACCGGCGTCCTGATGGACTCCTCGATCGCGTTCCACGTCGCCAAGCTCGCCCAGGAGCAGGGCGCCGAGGTCGTGCTCACCTCGTTCGGGCGCACCATGAAGATCACCCAGGCGATCGCCAAGCGGCTGCCGCAGACGCCGCCGGTGGTGGAACTCGACGTCGCCGAGCAGGAGCACCTCGACACGCTCGCGGAGCGGCTCGGCGAGCACGTCGACGGGCTGGACGGCGTGCTGCACTCGATCGGGTTCGCCCCGCAGGCGGCGTTCGACTTCCTCGGCGCTCCGTGGGAGGACGTCGCCACGGCGCTGCACGTCTCGGCGTACTCGCTCAAGGCCCTGGCCGTGGCCACCCAGCCGTTGATGCCGCAGGGTGGCAGCATCGTGGGTCTCACCTTCGACGCGAAGTTCGCCTGGCCGATCTACGACTGGATGGGTGTGGCCAAGGCGGCCTTCGAGTCGACCAGCCGCTACGTCGCGCGCGATCTCGGCCCGCAGGGCGTGCGCTGCAACCTGGTCGCCGCGGGCCCGATCCGCACCACCGCGGCCAAGTCGATCCCGGGCTACGAGCAGCTGGCCGGCAACTGGGACGAGCGCGCGCCGCTGGGGTGGGACGGCGCCGACCCGGTGCCGGCCGCGCAGGCGTGCGTCGCGCTCCTGTCCGACTGGTTCCCTGCGACCACGGGCGAGATCGTGCACGTCGACGGCGGTGTGCACGCCATGGGGCAGTAGCCCAGGTCGGGTGCTGACCGGCTCGGCGCCGGGACGGCCGGTCAGCGGCCGGAGCTGGTGAGCAGCCCGTTCACCAGGGCCGCAGCCTGCTGCGCGGAGTCCGTGGACACCGCCAGGTGGCTGCCGTCCGCGAGGTGCAGGACCACACCGGCGCCGCCGCGCAGGATGATCGCCCGGCCGTGCGGCGTGATGCGGTAGCCCCAGCCGCCCCAGCGTGCTGGCGAGAGGTCGGTGGCCTCGGCGGAGACGATGTCGGCCAGGTCCGCGCGGGCGATCGGCCACGGCAGCCCGAACAACCGCACCCGGGCACCCCTGCCGTCCACCTGCAGCTCCATGCCGTAGGTCGTGGCCAGCACGAGCACCCCCACCACGAGGGCGATGACGGCGCCCGCGGTGCTCTGGGCCACGACGTCCAACACCGCGGCCAGGACCACGACGGCAACGGTCACGATCCAGATGAACGGACTGGTGCGGCCCACGCCGGCCGTCAGGACGGGCCGCTCACCCGGACGCAACTCGGTGTGCGGCAGGTCTTCCGGGTCCACCACGGTCCTGCCTGCGGTGGCCGGACTCGCGGGGGTGAGCAGGGCCGCGACCACGCCTGCGGCCAGCCCGGCGAGCAAGGGCCACACCACGTCTCCGGCGCCCGACTGCACGGTGGCCGGGTCGTGGTGTCCGGTGTTGCTGCCCAGCATCGTCACGAACACGAGCGTCAGCAGCCACGCGAACCCGGCGCCGGCCCCGGCCAGGGTGCGGCGCATCACGGTGTGCCAGCTCGTCCGGAAGGCGCCGAGCACCGCAACCGCCGTTCCCACTCCGGTGGCGACCAGAGCGGTCGCGAGGGCGGCGCCGGGCGAGGAGAAGCCGTCCGCCTGTCCGCCCGGGCCGAAGTGGGTGGCGAGCCGGTCGGGCAGCGTCGACCAGTCGGTGACCGCCCAGAGGACGAGCAGCACCGCGAGCGGAGCCGCGGCGAGCAGGAGCACGCACCACTGCCCGGCCCGGACGCGGGCCGGGGACATGGTGGGGCCGTTCGGTGTGCCGTGGGCGTCGTGGCTCATGAGGGTGCCTTCCGGATCAGATCGATGAGTGCGTCCCGGTCGAGTCCCGCCTGCCGGGCCGCGGCGAGGAGTTCCCCCACCTGGCGCTCGAGTCCGAGGCGTGCGCGACTGACGTCCTGCCGCACCACCGCGCCGCGGCCGCGTCGCAGCTCGATGACGCCCTCGTCGCGCAACTGGGCGTAGGCGCGCAGCACCGTGTGCATGTTGACCTCGAGCCCCTCGGCCAGGTGCCGCGCGGCCGGAAGCCGGTCGCCCGGGTGCAGGGTGCCCGTGGCGAGCTGGCCACGCACCTGCTGGGCGATCTGGTCGGCCAGGGTGACCGGCAGGCCGGGGTCGATGGAGACGAACATGTTCGCATCATACTAGAACAACTCGAATGGACAACGCGGCCCGCCGGGGGAGTCTCGCCGGGATGCTGGTCGACCTGACCCGAGGGCCGGGACCCTCAGCTCAGGTCGAGCTCGCGGTAGCCGCGACCGCGCTGCCACGTGCCGCCGCCGTCGATCCGTTCGAGCACGACCCGCTGGAGCGTCGTGGCGCGCGAGAGCTCGGGCACCCGGTCCAGGTCGCGGGTGTGGAAGAGAAACCACAGGGGGTCCGTCGGGGCCGGATCCGGCTTGCCGTACGGGGTCCAGATCTCCTGGAACGCCACCAGGTTGGCGTCCTCGGGCAGGTGCTGCGCGAGGTAGGGGTCGAGCAGCCAGGAGTGGCACACCGCGACCGAGGCCTGCTGCTCGGGGAAGTGCCGTGGGAAGAAGTCGGCGGCGCGCTCGAACCCGCGAGCGACGGCCCCCGGGAGCATCGGACCACTCGCCGGGATGTGGACGTCCAGGAGCCAGCGGTCCCGTTCGTGCCCGGGTGGCCTCGGCTCCCGAAGCCGGGGACGGCGGAGCAGGAACTGCAGCCGGCCCAGCCGGAACAGCGTGCCACCGAAGTGCGCGGTCAGCCAGGGGCCCGCGTCGAGACCGAACCGGCCCGTCCCGCGACGGTGCAGGGCGATGTGGTGGCCCACGTCGGCCAGCGTGTCCGCGACCACGTCCGTGCCGATCTGGTGGGCGCGGTACCACTCGACCAGAGGAAGCGCCTCGGCCGCCAGCGCACGCAACCACACCTCGCCGTCGACGTCCAGCGTCGGCGGGTCGGCCGGGAACGTGCCGAGGCGACTGCGCAGGAGGGTGCGGGCCCTGGTGACCGCCGCCCGGTCACCGGGCGTCGCCAACAGAGCCTCGTAGTCGGCGCGGTCCTGCTGGTCGAGCCCGAACAGGTCCAGCGCCTCGGCGCTCCCCATGGCCGCCACCGTAGTCCAGCACGCTGGGGGCGCCGGGCTGCCGGGCGGTCCGTGCGGTGCCCCGGAGGTGCGGACCGCGGCCGCCGTTCGGCCGCCGAGCGCGCGCTAGAGTCCGCGCATGACACCCGCCGAGGAGGTCGAAGCGATCCCCGCCGTGACGGTCACGGAGGTCCGGGTGCTCGACGGCCCCAACCTCTACTTCACCCGGCCGGCGGTCAAGGTGAGCCTGGCCCTGCCCGGTTTCCTGCGGGCGGACGAGGACCCGCTCCGGGCGCTGGCGACAGGTCTGGAGCTGCGGCGGACGCGGCCGGGCGCCCCGGGTTCGGAGCAACGGCAGCGGTTCGCGATGCGCGTCGTGGAACGCGTGGTGCGGCTGGTCGCTCGGGCGGCGGGCACGACCCGGCTCGGCGTGCGGGTGCGGCCCGCGGGTGCGCTCGACCGGTTGGTCGTGGCCTTCCCGTGGCGCCGCCGCGGCCGCGGCGAGGCGCTGGGCGAGGGGCTGGGGCAGGTCCTGGCCACGCTGTTGGAGGATCCGGCATCCCCGCAGGCCGCCGTCCGTGCGGCGGCCGAACGCGTCCGCGCGGCCTCCCCGGGAGAGCCGGCTCGGGCCGTGCGGCCGGCCGTCCCGGTGGCTTCCATCACCGGCACCAACGGCAAGACGACCACGACCCGATTGTTGGCCCACCTGGGTATGACGGCCGGTCTCCGCACCGGGTGGAGCTCCACCGACGGGGTGCTCGTTCAGGGCGAGCTGGTGGAGCGTGGCGACTACTCCGGCCCCGCCGGAGCCCGGGCGGTGCTGGCCGCGCCCGGCGTCCAGCTGGGGATCCTCGAGACCGCGCGTGGAGGCATGCTGCTGCGCGGCATGGGCGTGAGCGCCAACGACGTCAGCGTCGTGACGAACGTGTCCGCCGATCACCTCGGTCTGCAGGGCATCGACACGGTCGACCAGCTGGCCGAGGTGAAGGCCATCGTCACGAAGGTGACCAAACCGGAGGGCTGGGTCGTCCTCAACGGGGAGGACCCGCGCGTGTGGGCGATGAGCACCGCGATCCGCGCCCGGCCCTGGGCCTTCAGCCTCGATCCGGACGCACCGGCGGTGCGTCAGGCGCTCTCCCGCGGTGGCCGGGCCAGCACCGTCATGGACGGGGATCTCGTGACCCTGCTGCCGGGCGAGGACCCGGACCACCTGGTGCGGATCCTCGACGTGCCGGTCACCTTGTCCGGCCTGTCCGAGCACAACATCGCCAACGCGTTGGCTGCCACCGCCGCCGGTCTCGCCCTGGGACTGCCGCGAGCAGCGGTCGTCGAGGGGTTGCGGACGTTCGCGCCCGACCCGCGGCAGAACCCCGGACGGATGAACGTCTACACCCTTCCGCTTCCGGCGGGCGGCACCACCACCGTCGTGCTCGACCTCGCGCACAACGAGGCGGGGCTGGAGGCGCTCCTCGACGTCGCGGACGGGCTGCGGCCACCGGGGTCGTTCGTCCACCTGGGCCTGGGCACCGGCGGCGACCGTACCGACGAGATCCTCGTGACCCTCGGGGAACTCGCCGGTCGACGTGCCGATCTCGTGCAGATCGTGCACAAGGCGCACTACCTCCGGGGCCGCACCATGGACGACCTCGAGGAGCGGCTTCGTGAGGGCCTGGCGCACGTCGGTGTGGTGCCGGTCGGCTCGTGGCCCACCGAGCTGCACGGCCTGCGCAGCCTGGTGGAGGCGGCCGAGGACGGCGACGTCGTGGCGGTCATGTGCCACGCCGACCGTGCCCTGCTGGACGAGTGGCTCGGCGAGCACGGCGGGACGCCCGACGGGGCCGACGAGATCCGGCGCAAGGTGATCGCCGCACGTGGCGAGCACGAGCTGGAGGCCGAGCTCGCCGCCCTCTGGGAGCAGTCCGACGACCAGACGAGGATCGCCGCCGCCCGTGCGCTCGTGGCCGACCGCCCCGGCGACCCCCGGCTCGCCTACGAGCTGGCGGGTGCGCTGGACGCTGCCGGCGAGGAGGCCGAGGCGATCGGTTGGTACCGCGACGCCCTCGACGCGGGGCTCCGGGAGCCGCACCGGCACCGCGCGCTCATCCAGCTGGCCTCCAGCCTGCGCGTGGTGGATCGCCCGGACGAGGCGCTCACGATCCTGGACGACCTCGCCGTCTACCGGCCGACGAGCGTGGCCGTGCAGGCGTTTCGCGCGCTGGCCCGGCACGACGCCGGTGACCGCTCCGGTGCGCTGGCCGGTTTCCTCCGGTTCGCCGTCGACCACGCCACCGACCCGGACGACCAGCGGTACGCGCGAGCGCTCGATGCCTACGCCGAGGCGTTGGCGGGCGACTAGGACCCGCCGGAGTCCACCGTCGCGGAGGCTTCGGCGACCGCCTCGTCACCCGAGGCCTGGGCCTCGGTCAGCAGCTCCCCGGCGTTGAGGTCGGGATCACCCACCTGGTCGCCCTCGGCGGGATGCGCCCCGGCCTGCGCCGACGAGGTCAGGCCCTCGAGCTCGGCCAGCACCTGGGGGTGCTGGTCCACGCACAGCACGACCAGGTCGCCGGGGTTGGAGCGGGCCATGGCGTGCCGCACCGCGGCCAGCTCGTCCAGCACGATCTCCACCTGCCGGCAGCGGACCTCCTCCTTCGCCATGGTCTCGCGCAACCCCTCGGCCACGATCTGCGCGGCCTCGCCGGGCGGGCGGCCGCGCAGCCGCTCGTCCTCGCGCACCAGCACCACGTCGAAGTGGTGGGCCGCGATGGCACCGAGCTCGCGCAGGTCCTCGTCGCGGCGGTCGCCGGTGCCTCCGATCATGCCGATCCGGGAGAGGCGGCCGAGCTCGGACTGGCTGTCCCGCTGCGCCGCGAAGTGCTCGACGAAGTCGCCGAGCATCCGCATCCCCGGCGGGTTGTGGCAGTAGTCGACGAACACGTCGCGCCCGTTGACGTCCAGCAGGTTCATCCGTCCGGGCGACAGGTAGTAGGAGGTCGTGAACGTGCGCAGCCCCTGCCGTATGTCGTGCAGCGGCGCCCCGCCTGCGAACGCGGCCCCGGCCGCGGCCAGGGCGTTGGCGACGTTCATCCGGGCGGCCCCGCCGAAGGTCGAGGGGAGCAGGTGCGTCCAGGCCAGCTGCATGCTGCGTCGGCCGTGCCGGATGACGATCATCTCGCCCTTGTCGGTGGGCTCGACGACGACGGCCCGGCCCCCGCGCCGGCACTGCTCCTCGATGAAGTCGCGCACCTCGGTGCCCGGAGGCTCGAGCGAGAACCACACGACGCCACCGCTGCACACCCGTCGCATGCGGCGCACCAGCGGGTCGTCCGCGTTGAGCACCGCGAAGCCGGTGCGGGGCACCGCCTCCACCACCACCGCCTTGACGGCCGCCAGCTGCTCCAGAGTGTCGATGCCCCGCATACCGAGGTGGTCCGGGGCCACGTTGGTGACGACGGCGATGTCGTTGCGGTCGTAGCCCAGCCCCTCGCGCAGGATGCCGCCGCGGGCGACCTCCATCACCGCGAAGTCCACCCGCGGGTTCTGCAGCACCATGCGGGCCGACCGTGGACCCGACGCGTCCGCCTTGACGACCAGGCGCTCGTCGATGATGATCCCGTCGGTCGAGGTCATCCCCACCTTGCGGCCGATTCCCTTGAAGATGTGGGAGATCATCCGGGCCGTGGTCGTCTTGCCGTTGGTCCCGGTGATGGCCACGATGGGCACCCGCGACGGCGCGCCGGGTGGGAAGAGCAGGTCGACGACCGGCTTGGCGATGAACTGCGGCTCGCCCACGGTCGGGTGCGTGTGCATCCGGAAGCCGGGCGCCGCGTTGACCTCGCAGATCGCGCCGCCGGTCTCGCGGACCGGGGCGGAGATGTCGGGGCAGATGAAGTCGATGCCGGC
>CAYRLV010000195.1:0-7205 GCA_964425155.1 uncultured Ornithinicoccus sp.
ACCGGAACCAGCCCCGCTCGACCTCCGCCATGTGACGCACCAGTCCCAGCAGGGTCAGGTTGGACGGCTCCGCCGACGCGGTCTTGAGCTGCTCGTCGGTGAGTCCCTCGCACTTCACCAGCAGGGTGGCCCGGTGGTAGTCGAGCCAGCCCTGCAGCATGGGCCGTTCGTCGCCGGTGGTCGGTGCCTTCGTCCGTGTCATGCAGCTGACCGTAGTGGCATCCGGCCCCCCGAGGGCGACTCCATGTTCTGCCCGTCGTGGGCCACGCGACGTCGACCCGTCAATCGCCGGTGGCGCCGTCGATGCGCTCGCGGATCAGGTCGGCGTGCCCGTTGTGCCGGGCGTACTCCTCGATCATGTGCAGGTAGATCCAGCGCAGCGAGTACTCCGTGCCGCCGTGCCGGCGAACCGACGACGCCTCCAGGTCGAGGTCGGCGACCGCCTCGTCCGCGGCCCGGCACTCCGCCCGGAACGTCGCGAGGTCGTCCTCCGGCACCGCGTCGGCCAGGCCGAAGAAGTCACCCTCGCGTTCCTCCGGCGTGCAGTAGATCTCGTCGAGCTCGGCGCCGGTCATCTCCCAACGGAACCAGCCGCGCTCGCACTCCGACAGGTGCCGGAGGAGGCCGAGCAGCGTGAGCCCGGACGGCTCCGCCGACGCGGTCTTGAGCTGCTCGTCGGTGAGTCCCTCGCACTTGCCCAGCAGCGTGGCCCGATGGAAGTCGAGCCAGCCCTGCAGCATCGGCCGCTCCTCGCCGGTGGTCGGCGCCTTCGTCCGTGTCATGGCACCGACCGTAGCGGGGTTGCCGCCCCTCTCCCGCCCTCCCGCCCTCACGCCCGCTCGTTGCGGCGAGAGCGGCCCGTCGAGCTGCCGCTCTCGCCAGCAACGAGGGATGGGGGAGGTCAGCCCTTCGGCTCGAGCCGGAGGCTGATGCTGTTGATGCAGTAGCGCTGGTCGGTCGGGGTGTCGTAGCCCTCGCCCTCGAAGACGTGGCCCAGGTGCGAGCCGCACGACGCGCAGCGCACCTCGACCCGCTTCATCCCGAGGCTGCTGTCCTCGAGGTACTCCACCCGGTCCTCCGCGAGCGGCGCGTAGAACGACGGCCAGCCGCAGTGGCTGTGGAACTTCGTGTCGCTGCGGAACAGCTCGGCACCGCAGGCCCGGCACGAGTAGACGCCCTCGGTCTCGGTGTCGACGTACTCGCCCACCCCGGGGCGCTCGGTGCCTGCCCGGCGCAGCACGGCATACTCCTGCGGACTCAGCTGCTCACGCCACTGCTCCTCCGTCTTGCTGACGGGGTAGGCACGATCGGTCGCCAATGCGGACCTCCTGGGGGTCGTGTTGGTCGTCGTGATGCTCACCCCGTGCAACACCGCAGCGGCACGGGACGTTCCCGAGCCGGGCCCGCGGGTGGGCGGGTCAGCTGCCTCCCCGGATGGCCAGGCGCACGACCTGCGGGTCGTGGTCGGAGTCCTGGTCGTGGAACTCGGCGTTGGTGTGCACCACGTCGTAGTCGTAGGCCGGGCCTCGCCACCCGGGCGGCCGGACCGTCAGCGCCGGGCTGATCATGATGTGGTCGAGCACCTGGCTGTTGCCCTGGTAGTCGTAGGTGTAGCGCTCGTTCGCCGGCAGGGTGCGGGGCAGGTCGACCAGGCGGGTCGCGTGGTCGGTGCCCACCAGGATGTCCGCGGTCCGGCTGAACTCGAAGTCGTTGAGATCACCGAGCACCACGACCCGCGCGTCCGGGTCGTGCGCCATCAGCTGGTCGACGAAGGCCCGGACCTCGTGGGCCTGCGCGTGCCGCTGCGTCTCGCTGAACCGCTCCGGCTGCTGCCAGCGCCCGAACAACGGGTCGTCGCCGCCCTTGGAGTTGAAGTGGTTGGCGATCGCGAAGATCGTCCGGCCACGGAAGCGGAACTCGCCGACCAGGGGCTTGCGCGAGTCCTCCCAGGCGTCGCTGGTCGGGTCGATCCGCCCCGGCGAGTGGGTCAGGTGGGTGTGCTTGCCCTGTCCCATGACTCCGGTCGCGGTGGTGGCGTCGCCCGGCGCGCGGTCGACGAACGTGACGTCACGGTCGGGGTTGAACAGGAAGACCGACCGGATGTTGCCGCCCGGCTGGCCGCCGTCCTGGCCGTCCTCGGGGTTCACCCAGCGCGCCTCGTAGGTCGGGCCACCCGCCGCCGCGATGGCCGCGATCAGCTTGTCGACGGTCTCGCTGGAGTCGACGGTGCCGTCGTCGGTGGCACCGGAGTTGTCCTGGATCTCCTCCAGCGCCAACACATCCGGGCTGCGCAGGTTGTGCACGACCTGGCCGGCGAGCCGGTCGAACTTGCTCTGCGGGTTGTCCGGAGCGAGGTTCTCCACATTGAAGGTGGCCACGGCCAGTTGGTTGTTGCTCTGGCGCGTCGTCACCTCGCGCTCCAGCCCACCGGAGACGAGTGGCGGCAGGTCGGTCACCTCGAGCATGAAGTTGCTGAAGTCGTAGTCGAGGACTCCGGTGACGTCGCCGTCGAAGTGGTCGCCCACGTTGGCCTCCGGCAGCGATCCGCCGGGGACGAGCAGGTCGTCGAGCTGCACGCGCATGGCGTTCGGCTGGTCGTAACCGCCGTAGACGACGCCACCGTGGGGGCTGCGGACGGCCTGCACGCCCTGAGCCGGTATGACGGGCAGCTCACCGTAGGAGTTGGTCGGCCCGACCGCTTCGGCGTCCGGCACGGCGACACGCATGCCCTCCAGGGACTCGTAGAAGTCGATGGCGTCGGTGCCGGGGAGGAAGGGCGCGTCCGGGTACTCCACGTTGCCCGGGTCGCCCTGCTCGATGGTCTGTTGCGGTGCCGTGCGGTCCACGCCGAGTCGGACGGGGGCGGGCAGCGCGTTGCCGGTCGAGTCGACGGTCACGTCGGGGTCGACCAGCTCGGTGGTGGTGAGGTTGTCGTTGCCGCTGCTGCCGCCGGGGCGGTACTCCTGCACGGTGGCCTTCACCGTGAGCGCGTCGCCGGTGGCGACGTCGAGGTCGCCCCGCGTGTAGACGTAGATGCCCTCACTGGTGGCGGGGTCGTCGTCAGGAGCCGTCGACTGCATCCAGAAGCCGTCGGGGCCGACGGCGGTCACGACACCGTTCACGCCCTGGACGGCGGTGCCGTCGAGGGGGGAGAGGTGGCTGGCGCCCTGGATCTCGGCGATGGTCGCGGTGGTCGGAGTCGGCGGGGTCTGGGTCGAGCAGTCGATCGCCGCGACCGTCGAGTTCTCCGGCGTCGGTGCACCGGTCGCGAAGTCCGCGGCGTTGTTGTCGGTGTCGAAGCACACGGCCGTGCGCGCGGAGGAGGTGGTGTTGCTGGTGCCGGCGGCGGGAGCCCCCTCATACCAGGCGGCACCGCCCCAACCGAGCAGGTCCACGACGTTGCCGTCGGCGTCGAGGACGGCGACCCGGGCGCCGGAGCTCGACATGGCGATCGAGCCGGTGGCGTCGGGTGTCGGGAGCGCCTCGGCGTCCGCGTTGGCGCCGGCATCCTCCTGCACGAGATAGTGCGTGCCGGCCGCGATGCTGCCCGACAGCGGTGTGGTCCCGGTCGGCTCGGACCCCTCCGGGCGGGACTTCGACCAGTAGGCGACGCTCCAGCCGGTCAGGTCCACCGGCTCGCTCGAGGTGTTGAACAGCTCGATGTAGTCGTTGCGCAGCGTGGCGCCGGAGTTGCCGCCCCCTCCGTAGGCCTCGGAGACGACCACCGAGGTGGAGGCCGCCCGGGCCGTGGGGGCCAGGGCGACCAGGCCGGTGCAGGCCAGCAGCGGGGTGGCCGCGAGCGCGATGCGGCGCAGGAGGGGTGACGCGGACATGGGGGTGCCTTTCGCCAGGGATGCAACCGTGCCGACCGTACGCCCGGGCCCCCGGACGCGACAGGGCGCGAAAGGTCAAGACTCGGCAAACTCTGGGGGGCGTCCCGGGCGCACGACGGTGAGCCACAGGTGACGCAGCATGGCGATCGCGGCGACCAGCCAGGCGGCGAAGGCGACCCACAGCTCGGCCCGTCCGATGTGCCCCACCACCGGTAGCGCGTCGGCCTCCCCGAGGTAGATGCCGGCCACGGCGTACATCCCGAGCGGGAAGATGACGCTCCAGATGGTGGCGTCCCAGGGCAGCGGGACGCGGTGGTGGACGTGCCGCCACCAGCCGGCCGCGACGAGGACCGGGATCAGCCAGGTGGCGAACGCCCAGAAGACGACGGCCAGCCCCGCGATCAGCCCTCGGGTGGCGGCGACCATCGGGGCGTCGGCCATCTCGACGATGCGGGCGCCGGCGAGCACGGTGATCGCCAGGGCGCCCATGGCGACCCAGTAGGGCGGGGTGAGGTCCTCGGGGCGCAGCGGAAAGGTCAGCATCCGCATCGTCACGAGGACCCCGACGGCGACGTACAGGATGATGCCGACCGACCAGGAGAGCACGGCCAGCAGCGCCAGCTCGCGGCGGACGGAGTCGAACTGCGGCTCGATCGTCGCGGCCACGGTGGCGACCGACTGGCTGGCGACGACCCAGATGAACCAGGTGCCGTTCGCGTAGCGGGTGACCGGCCGCTCGGCGCGCCCGAGCGCGCTGGTCCACGGCACGACATACCCCAGGAACAGCCAGGCGAGGCACGAGATCACCAGCAGCGTCGCGGTGGCCCCGTGCAGTTCGTCCACGGCCAGCCGGGTGGCGAGCACGTTGGTGCCGGCCACGAACGTGAAGAAGCCGAATCCGCGGGCCGGGTCGGTGAAGTCGCTGGTGAAGTCGTCGCGGTAGGCGAGCACCCGCCATACGGTGAGCGCGATCAGGATGACGAACGCCGCGACGCAGACGGCCAGGAGGACCACCGAGAAGACGTGGAACCCGGTGAGTCGCATGCCGATCGAGATGATCCCGCTAGCCATGACCAGGGCGAAGTAGCCGGGGTTGAGCGTGCGCACGGCCGCCCGGACGCGCCCACCCAAGCTGTCCGCCACGTCCTCTCCTTCGTCGGTGGTCTGCCGAGCGTAGCGGCCCGCCGTCAATGAGCAGGCGTCCTCCGCGCTCGAACGGCTAGGGTGCCGGGATGGCGCGCACAGCTGAGGTGCTCGAGGTCCCCGGGCCGGACGACACGGTCCGCGAGGTGCGGGTGTCGAGCCCGCAGCGGGCGGTGTGGCCGGACGACGGCATCACCAAGTGGGAGCTGGCGGAGTATGTCGTGTCGGTGCGGGAGGCGTTCCTGCGCGCCGTCGGCGACCGGCCGGTCACCCTGCAGCGGTTCAGGGACGGGATCGGCGGGCAGGAGTTCTACTCCAAGAACCCGCCGAAGGGCGTGCCCGAGTGGGCGAGGACGACCATGTGCACCTACCCGTCCGGGCGGTCCCACCCGCAGCTGGTCATCGACGAGGCGGCCACCGCGGTGTGGGCCGTGCAGATGAACACCGTGACGTTCCACCCGTGGCCGGTGCGCACCGCCGACAACGACAACCCGGACGAGTTGCGCATCGACCTGGACCCGCAGCCCGGCCGCACCCTGGGGGAGGTGGTCGAGGTGGCGCTCGCCCTCAGGGAGCTGTTGGAGGAGCTGGGGCTGACCCCGTGGGTCAAGACCTCCGGCAGCCGCGGGGTGCATGTCTACTCACGGATCCGGCCGACCCACGAGTTCCTCGACGTGCGGCACGGGGTCATCGGGATCGCCCGCGAGCTGGAGCGTCGGATGCCGGACCTGGTCACCTCGGCCTGGTGGAAGGAGGAGCGTGGCGACAAGGTGTTCGTCGACTTCAACCAGGCCAACCGGGACCGGACGATCGCCTCGGCCTACAGCCCCCGGCCGTTGCCCGGCGCGCCGGTGTCCATGCCGGTGAGCTGGTCGGCGCTGCCGGACGTCACCATGGGCGACTTCACTGTCCGCACGGTGCCGGGGATCCTGGCGTCCGACGGCGACGCCTGGGCAGCGATGGACGACTCGCCGGGCGACATCGCGACCGCGATCGCCTTGTGGGACAAGGACGTCGAGGAGCGCGGGCTGGGTGAGCTGGCCTTCCCGCCGGACTACCCCAAGATGCCCGGCGAGCCGCCCCGGGTGCAGCCGAGCCGCGCCCGGAGCTGACTGCCCTGGCCGTCAGTAGCCGCGGGCGAGCACCTTCAGCCGGTAGTAGCTGCCGTTGAACTTGTTCTTGTCGATCGGGTTGGCGGTGTACTGCCAGAACGTGTAGTACGGCCAGCGGCCGGGGAGCGTGCCGGGGGAGCTCGCGTAGCGGGCAACCCAGAGCGGGTTGGTCCGGTTGAACTTCGTGCTGTTGCCGGTGCACCGCTTCCACCAGTCGTAGTTGGTGTAGATGACGACGTCACGCCCGGTGAGCGTCTTGTAGCGGTTCACGAACCTGGTGATCCACCTGACCATCTGCGACTTGGTCTTGTTGTAGCAGGTGTTGCCGTAGGGGTTGTACTCGATGTCGAGCACGCCCGGCAGGGTCTTGCCGCCCGACCTCCAGTCACCGCCGTGGTTGACGAAGTAGGTCGCCTGGCCCCGGCCGCTGGACACGCTCGGGTTGGCGAAGTGGTAGGCGCCGCGGATCATGCCCACCCGGCGGGAGCCGTTGTACTGCTGGTCGAAGTACTCGTTCGTGTAGTAGTTGCCCTCCGTGGCCTTGACGTAGGCGAACCGCTTGCCCTGGTTCCACCAGTACTGCCAGTCGACGTTGCCCTGCCAGCTGGACACATCGATGCCCTGCACCCCGGAGGTCCGGGACGAACTACGGGCGACGAAGCCGCCGTCGAGCGTGCGGTAGCTGGGGGCCGTGGACCGTGGCCCACCGTGGCCCTTCGCGGACCAGCCCATGTAGGCCCCACCCTGGTGGTCGATGCCGGCGGCGCGGGCGCGGTCGGTCGGCGAGGGCATGCGATCGGATGACGGCGCGGCGGCGGCCGCGGTGGCCGCGGTGGCCAGCGAGGCGGTGACGGCAAGCGTCAGGACGGTGCCGGTGGCGCGAAAACGCTTGTGCATGAGTCTCCTTCGTGGCCCCCGAGGGCTGGCGGGACCCTGCCAAGGTCCTGCCACGGCAGGGCGGCGTCAAGGCCGGGAGACCGTTCCGACACCCTCCCGCACCGGGAAATGACCTGATCTTGACCATTGAAGGGCCAACCTTTTACCAAGCTCTGACGTCACAGCGTCGCTTGCGACTCCCGAGCCACGGCCGTCACAACTGTCCCACGGGGCACGCGAC
>CAYRLV010000196.1:0-7181 GCA_964425155.1 uncultured Ornithinicoccus sp.
CGCTCGACGGTGCCGCCGACGGGAGTCGTGATCGCCGCCTCCATCTTCATCGCCTCGATGGTGGCCACGGTGGTCCCGGCCTCGACCGTGTCGCCCTCGTCGACCGCCAGCGAGACCACCCCGGCGAACGGTGCGGCCACCTGCCCGGGCTTGCCGGGGTCGGCCCGCTCGGCCGCGACGGTGTCGACGGCGATCGACTCGTCGCGGACGAGGACCGGGCGCAGCTGGCCGCCGACGGTGCACATCACCGTGCGCATGCCACGGTCGTCCGGCTCGCTGATCGACTGCACACCGAGCAGCAGCCGTTTGCCCGGCTCGAGGTCGACCACGTGCTCGCGCCCGACGGTCAGGCCGTGCAGGAACTCGGGGGTGCTCACGACGGACAGGTCGGAGTAGCGTTCGCGGGACTCCTCGAACGCCTCGGCCGGGCCGGGGAAGAGCAACCGGTTGAGGGTGTCCCGCGGGGAGCGGGCGAGCGCCTCCTTGTCCTCGGGGTCCAGGTCGGCCAACCTCGGGCGCTCCGACCGACCTTCGAGGGCCTTGCTGCGGAACGGCTCGGGCCAGCCGCCGGGCGGGTCTCCCAGCTCACCGCGAAGGAACCCGATCACCGAGTCGGGAATGTCGTAGGAGCGCGGATTCGCCTCGAAGTCATCGGGATCCGCGCCTGCGCCGACCAACGCGAGCGCGAGGTCGCCGACCACCTTGGAGCTGGGCGTCACCTTGACCAGGTTGCCGAGGATCCGGTTGGCGGCGGCGTACGTGTCCTCGATCGCCTCGAACCGGTCGCCCAGGCCGAGCGCGATCGCCTGCTGGCGCAGGTTGGACAGCTGGCCGCCGGGGATCTCGTGGGTGTAGACACGCCCGGTGGAGGAGACCAGGCCGGACTCGAACGGCCGGTAGAGGTTGCGGACCGCCTCCCAGTAGGGCTCCAGGTCGCACACCGCGGTCAGGTCGAGCCCGGTCGCGCGCTCGGTGTGGTCCGTGGCGGCCACCAGGGCGGACATGGGCGGCTGGCTGGTGGTGCCTGCCATCGGTGAGCTGGCCACGTCCACGGCGTCGACCCCCGCGCCGATGGCGGCGAGCAGCGTGCCGAGCTGGCCGCCGGGGGTGTCGTGCGTGTGCAGGTGCACCGGTAGGTCGAAACGCTCCCGCAGCGCGGTGACCAGCGTCGTGGCCGCAGGCGCCCGCAGCAACCCGGCCATGTCCTTGATGGCGAGCACGTGCGCACCCGCGTCGACGATCCGCTCGGCCAGCCCGAGGTAGTAGTCGAGGGTGTAGAGCCGCTCGTGCGGGCTGGACAGGTCTCCGGTGTAGCAGAGCGCGACCTCGGCGACGGCGGTCCCGGTGTCCCGCACCGCATCAATGGCCGGACGCATCTGGTCGATGTCGTTGAGCGCGTCGAAGATCCGGAAGATGTCGATGCCGGTGCGGGCGGCCTCGTGCACGAAAGCGTCGGTCACCTCGGTCGGGTACGGGGTGTAGCCGACCGTGTTGCGCCCGCGCAACAGCATCTGCAGCGGCACGCCCGGCATCACGTCGCGCAGCGCGGCGAGTCGCTCCCAGGGGTCCTCGGCGAGGAAGCGCAGAGCCACGTCATACGTCGCACCACCCCAGGCCTCGACGCTGAGCAGCTGCGGCGTCATTCGGGCGACGTGCCCGGCCACGTGCAGCAGGTCCCGGGTGCGCACGCGGGTGGCGAGCAGCGACTGGTGCGCGTCCCGGAAGGTGGTGTCGGTGACCGCGACGGGTGTCTGCTCACGCAGCCGCCGGGCGAACCGTTCCGGTCCTTCGCGCAGCAGCAGGTCGCGCGAGCCGGGCGGCACCGGTGCCTCGAGGTCGATGTCGGGCAGCTTGTCCGCGGGCGGCAGCGAGTCCGGAGCCGGGCCGTAGGGCTGGTTGACCGTGACGTGCGCCAGGTAGGTGAGCAACCGGGTGCCGCGGTCGGCGGGCACCCGCGCGTCGAGCAGGTGCGGCCGCTCCTCGATGAACGACGTGGACAGTCGGCCGGCGAGGAAGTCGGGCTCCTCCAGCAACGACTGCAGGAACGGGATGTTCGTGGAGACACCGCGAATCCTGAACTCCGCCAATGCTCGTCGCGCTCGTCGCACGGCGGTGGCGAAGTCGCGTCCGCGGCAGGTCAGCTTGACCAGCATCGAGTCGAAGTGGGCACCGATCTCCGCACCGACGAACACGGTGCCGCCGTCCAGCCGCACGCCCGCGCCACCGGCCGAGCGGTAGACGGTGATCCGGCCGGTGTCGGGGCGAAACCCGTTGGCCGGGTCCTCGGTGGTGATCCGACACTGCAGCGCGGCACCGCGCAGCCGGATCGACTCCTGCTGCAGCCCGAGATCGGCCAGCGACGCCCCGGACGCGATCTGCAACTGGGAGCTGACCAGGTCGACGTCGGTGATCTCCTCGGTCACGGTGTGCTCGACCTGGATGCGCGGGTTCATCTCGATGAACACGTAGCGGCCGTCCGGGGCCAGCAGGAACTCCACCGTGCCGGCGTTGGCGTAGCCGATCTCCCGCGCGAACGCCACGGCGTGCGCGCACATCCGCTCGCGCACGTCCGGGTCCAGGTTCGGGGCAGGCGCGATCTCCACGACCTTCTGGTGTCGGCGCTGCATCGAGCAGTCCCGCTCGAACAGGTGCACCACGTCGCCCTGCCCGTCGGCGAGGACCTGCACCTCGATGTGCCGCGGCTCCACCACGGCCTCCTCGAGGAAGACGGTCGGGTCGCCGAACGCCGACTCCGCTTCGCGCATGGCCGCATCCAGTGCGTCCCGCAGCTGCCCCGGCTCCTCGACCCGTCGCATGCCGCGGCCGCCGCCACCCGCCACCGCCTTGACGAACAGCGGGTAGCCCAGCCCCTCCGCCTGCTCGAGCAGCTGCTCGGCGTCGTCGTTCGGCGGCACACTGGCGAGCGTCGGCAGTCCGGCCCGCCGAGCCGCCTCGATCGCCCGGGCCTTGTTGCCGGTCAGGTGCAGCACCTCCGCCGGCGGCCCGACGAAGGTGATGCCCGCCTCCGCGCACGCCGCGGCCAGATCGGGGTTCTCCGACAGGAAGCCGTAACCCGGGTAGACCGCGTCGGCCCCGGACTCGCGCGCGACCCGCACGATCTCCGACGGGTCCAGGTAGGCCCGCACCGGATGCCCCGGCTCGCCGATCTGGTAGGCCTCGTCGGCCTTCAGCCGGTGCTCGCTCGTGCGGTCCTCGTGCGGGAACACCGCCACCGTCTGCGCCCCGAGCTCGGTGGCCGCGCGGAAGGCACGGACGGCGATCTCGCCTCGGTTGGCGACCAGGACCTTGCGAAACACGCGCTCACCTCCGGGGTGGGGGTCGTATGGCGGGAGCGTAGCGAGCCGCGCGGCCGCACCCGGGCGCGTGCCACCATACGGACCCGCAGCACGAGTGGCACAGTTCCCGGCGAGCGGCACAGCTCTACGTGTGTCACTCGTCGGGAACTGTGCCACTCGCGCGGGGCGGGTGCGCGGTCAGCGTCAGAGGCGGACCAGCATCTTGCCGGTGTTGCCGCCCGAGAGGAGCTCGCGGAACGCGTCCACAGCGTGCTCGAGGCCGTCCACGAACGTCTCCCGCCAGACGACCTTGCCGTCGGCGAGCCACTGGCCGACCTCGGCCTCGAAGTGGTGCCGCAGGTCGTCGTGGTCGCGGACGAGGAAGCCCCGCAGGGTCAGCCGTTTGCCGACGGCGAGGGACAGGTTGCGCGGCCCGGGGGAGGGCTCGGTGGCGTTGTAGGTGGAGATCGCTCCGCACAGGGCCACCCGGCCGTGCGTGCGCAGGGCCGCGAGGGCGGCCTCGAGGTGGTCGCCGCCGACGTTGTCGAAGTAGACGTCGATGCCGTCGGGCGCGGCCGCGGCCAGGCCCTCGCGGATCGGGCCGGCCCGGTAGTCGATCGCGGCGTCGAAGCCGACCTCGTCGCGCAGCCAGGCGACCTTCTCCGGTCCACCGGCGCTGCCGATCACGCGCCCGGCCTCCTTCAGCCGGGCGAACTGGCCCACGAGCGAGCCCACGGCGCCCGCCGCGCCGGAGACGAACACGTCGTCGCCGGCAGCGAACTCGGCCACCCTGGTCAGACCCGCGTATGCCGTGCGGCCGGGCATGCCGAGCACGCCGAGGTAGGCGGTGGCGGGCGCCAGGTCCGTGTCGATGCGGTGCACGTGGCTGCTGTCGAGCAGCGCATGGCTGCGCCAGCCCAGGCCGTGCAGCACGGGGTCGCCGACGCTCAGTTCCTGCCCGTCCGCATCCTTGGCGTCGTCCCCGACCTGCTCGACGACCCCCACGGCGCCGCCGTCCATCGGCCGGTCCAGCTCGAACGGCGCGACGTAGGACTTGGCGTCGTTCATCCGCCCCCGCATGTAGGGGTCGACGGACAGGGCGGTGTTGCGGATCAGGACCTGTCCCGCGCCCGGTGCGTCCAGTTCGTGCGCCACCAAGGCGAAGTCGTCGTCCACGGGCACACCGTGCGGGCGGCGGACCAGGTGCCAGGCGCGTGCAGTCGTCATGTCCCAGTCCTACCCGACCGGCTCGCCGCTCGGCCGCGTGGGGCGCGGACGACCGGCACAGTTCCGGACGAGCGGCACCCCCCGAGGTGTGCGACTCGTCCGGAACTGTGCCCGTGGTGGACTCCGACCGCCCCAGGCCGGGTCAGCCGGCGACGGGGGCGCTCTCCGGCTCCGGCGCAGCCGCCGCCGGTGCCTCGTCCACACTCGTGCGCATCGGCACCTCGCGGATCAGCAGTGCGATGACGACCCCGGCCACGGCCGCCGCGGCACCGACCCAGAAGACGCCCTGGATGCCGTGGGTCACCGCCAGGGCCAGCGCGTCCTGCACCTTCGCCGGCAGCTCGTGCACGACCGACGGCGGCAGCTGGGCGCCACCGGCGGCGAGCTGGTGCCCCTGCGCGCCCAGCGAGTGCTCGAGGCTGTCGGTGAGGCGCGTGGCGTAGAGCGATCCCATGATGGCGGTGCCGATCGACATCCCCATCGTCTGCAGGAACTTGTTGGCGCCCATGGCCGCGCCCATGACCCGCAGGCCGACGCTGTTCTGGGCGATCAGCTGGCTGGGCTGCATCAGCGCACCGAGTCCCAGGCCGAGGACCGCCATCATCGCGCCGGTGGCCACGGTGCCGGTGTCGACCTGCACCTGGGTGAACAGGACCATGCCCACGGTCAGGGCCGCGACCCCCACCAGGGCGAACACCTTGGACCGACCGGTGCTCGTCATCAGCTGGCCCACCGAGAAGGCCGCGACCATCAGGGCGAGCATCATCGGCAGCAGGAGCAGCCCGCTGTTGGTGGCGGACTGGCCCTGCACCAGCTGCTGGAACTGCGGCAGGTAGGCCGCGGCCCCCAACATGGCGAGCCCGCCGAGGAAGGTCAGCGCACCGGAGAGGGTGAAGTTGCGGCTGCGGAAGATCTCCAGCGGGAGGATCGGCTCCGGGGTGCGCCGCTCGTGCCACACGAAGGCCAGCAGGGCCGCGACGGTCACGACGGCGAGGCTGATGAGCTCCCAGGAACCCCAGGCGTATTGGGTGCCTGCCCAGGTCGCGAACAGCACCGCTCCACTGGCCCAGACGGCGAGCAGCCCGGCTCCGGCCCAGTCGATCACCGGGCGGGCCGACCGCGTGCGGGCCGGCAGGTGCAGGGTCATGACCACGACGGCCATGGCGATCAGGCCGATCGGCAGGTTGATGTAGAAGATCCAGTGCCACGACGCGTGGTCGGTGATCCAGCCGCCGACCAGGGGACCGCCGATCATCGCGATCGGCATGATCGCGCTCACGGCGCCGGTGTAGCGGCCGCGCTCGCGGGGGGAGACGAGTTCGGCGATGACCGCGAGCACGCCCACCATGAGGCCGCCGGCGCCGACGCCCTGCAGGGCACGGAAGCCGATCAGCTCAACCATCGACTGGGACAGGCCGGTCAGGGCCGAGCCGGCCAGGAAGATCGCGACCGACACGAGCAGCGCCGGCTTGCGCCCGAACAGGTCGCCGATCTTGCCCCACATGAGACTGGTGACGGCCATCGCGAGGGTGTAGCTGGTGAGCACCCAGGACAGGTGGTCGAGCCCGCCGAGGTCGCCGACGATCGTGGGCAGTGCCGGCCCGACGATGGTGTTGTCGAGCATCGCGAGCAGGATGCACAGCAGCAGCCCGCTCATGACGGTCCAGACCTCACGGCTGCTCCGCCGGCCCTCCGTGGGTGCCGACGGTGGGGCCGCGGCGGCCGCCGGTGCGGCGGCCGGCCGGTCGGCCGGGGTGGTTGACGATGACATGGGTCCTCCTGAGAACATGCTTACTAGCCGACCGGCTAGTTGCTTACTTGCCGAACGGTAAGTCGCCAACTAGCCGGTCGTCAAGTAGGTTTCTCTCAGCCCCTCCTCAGGTTGCCTGAGGAGGCGGGACAGACTGGTGGACGGACCACCGACGGAGGGAGCACGAGATGGCGAGGGACGCCTCCGCGGCCGCGCCCGAGGCGAGCGCCGGCGCGACCGCGACGCCGAGCACGCGCGAGCGCATCCTGGAGGTGGCGCTGCGGCTGTTCACCGAGAAGGGGTATGACGCGACCTCCCTGCGGGAGATCTCCGAGGAGCTCGGGGTCACCAAGGCCGCCCTCTACTACCACTTCCGCACCAAGGAGGAGATCCTCAGCAGCCTCATGGCGTCGCTGGAGGAGGGGATGCAGGACCTGGCCACCTGGGCCGAGCAGCAGGAGCCGTCGGCGCAGACCCGGGAGGAGCTGCTCCAGCGGGCCGTCGACCTCGCGGTCGGCCCGGCCAGCCGGGTGATGGCGATGGCCCAGCAGAACCAGACGGCGTTGCGCGAGCTTCAAGCACGGCGCGAGCACGGCGGCCGGCACGGGCCCCCGATCGAGATGTTCCAGCAGATCATCCGGCCGCTGGTCCCACCCGACGCCGATTACGAGCAGCAGGTCCGGGCCCGGATCGCGTTCTTCAGCCTGCTCGCCGGCGCCTTCCTCGGCCAGGACCTCGAGGCCTCACCCGAGCAGCAGCGGGAGGTGGCGCTGCGGGTCGCCCACGACGTGCTGCGCCCGGGCGCCGACGGCTGATCCCCGCACAAACCGTCGACGGGCCGAACCCTCCGCAACTAACGGGTCTGGCCCCGGGCGGGTGGGGTCTCGCCGCGCAGTGCCGCGGACAGG
>CAYRLV010000197.1:0-7162 GCA_964425155.1 uncultured Ornithinicoccus sp.
CGACCAAAGGACACCGCAACGGGCCCCCGCACCGGGAAGGGGACACGGTGCGGGGGCCCTGGTGTGTCGGTGGCGCCGTCGGGATCAGGCGGTGCGCTTGCGGCGCGGCTTCTCGCCCCGCGAGGCGCGCAGCAGGGTGAGCCGCTCCTCGAGCAGCTCCTCCAGCTCCGGGATCGACCGGCGCTCGAGCAGCATGTCCCAGTGCGTGCGGACGTGCTTGGTCGGCTTGCGCTCCGGCTCGGGACCGTCGATCAGCTTGGCCTCCTCGCCGCACCGGCACTCCCACAGCGCGGGGATGTCGGCCTCGGTCGAGAACGGAAGCTCGCTGATGTGCCCCTGGGGGCAGGCGTAGCGCACGATCTGGCGATCGCTGAGCACGACGTTCTCGTCGCTCTCGAAGGAGAGCGAACTCAGGTTGGTGCCTCGCAGTGAGCGTTCGGCCATGACGGTCTCCCAACGTGCTGGACCGCGCGCCATCGCGCGGGAAGGTTCATCAGTCTCAACGTGTGTACCCCGCCGGATGTTCCGCATCCGCCCCATCTTCGCCCCACGGGGACACAAAGAGCCGATTATAAGCAGGCGCCGGCCCCGGGCGCCAGTCCTCGTGGTCCAGGTGCGTGGCGGCTCAGAGCACGGCCGGCAGCTCGTTGCCGGCGTCCTTGATGCCCTGTCGCATGTCGACGCGGGCCAACAGCACCGCCCCGAGCACGAAGAACACGACCAGCGCGACGATGGACAGCCGGTAGGAGTGGGCGAACTGGTAGACCAAGCCGAACAGCAGGGTGCCGAACCAACTCGTCCCACGCTCCATCGCCTGGTACAGGCTGAAGTACTCGGTCTCGCGGCCCCGGGGCACCAGTTGGCTGTAGAGCGAACGGCTCAGCGCCTGGCTGCCGCCGAGGACGATGCCGATGAGCACGGCCAGCGCGAGCCACACCGTGAAGGCTCCGCTGGGCACGAAGTAGGCGATCGCCACGACCAGGATCCACACGCCGAGGCTGGACAGCACCACCCGCCACGCCCCGAAGCGCCCGGCGAGCCGGCCGAACAGCAGCGCTCCGCCGAAGGCCACGAACTGCACCAGCAGGATGGTGACGATCAGCTGGCTGTCGCTGAACCTCAGCTCCTCCTTGCCGTAGAGGCTGGAGGAGCCGATGACGGTCTGGATGCCGTCGTTGAAGAACAGGTAGGCGAGCAGGAAGGTCATCGTGTGCGGGAAGTGACGCAGGTCACGGAAGGTCGTCACGAGCTGCCGGATGCTGCCCCCCACGACACCCGCCTCCCGGTCCACCGGTGTCGCGGTCGTGCCCGTGACGTCGCGCAACCCGAGCACCGGGATCGCCGTGAACACCGCCCACCAAAGGCCCGCGGACAGCAGGCTGATCCGGATCGCCGTGCCGTAGCCGATGCCCAGGGATTCGTAGGCGGTGAGCAGCACGAGGTTCAGCGCCAGGAGCAGGCCGCCACCCAGGTAACCCAGGGCCCAGCCGCGGCTGGACACGGCGTCGCGCTCGTCCGGCGTCGCGATCCGGGTGAGCAGCGCGTCATACACGATGAGGGAGGCGCCGAGGCACAGGTTGGCCACGACGAGCAGCACGACCCCGAGCTGCCAGGCCGTGCCGGAGACGAAGAACATCAGACACGCGGCCACCGCGCCCACCCACGCGAAACCGCCGAGCAGTCGGGTCGGGTGGCTCAGTCGGTCGGCGATCGCCCCCACGTAGATGAGGAAGATCGCCGAGATGATCGTCGAGACGGTGATGGTGTAGGGCGCCAGCGACCCCGGCGCGACGGGGATGCCGAGCACGTGCAGGTTGGTGTGGCACGCGAGATCGGTCGCCTGGTCGGGGCAGGCGGCCCTCTTCGCCACCGAGGTGAGGTACGGCGAGAAGAGCACCGTCGCGGTCGTGGTGACGTATGCGGAGTTGGCCCAGTCGTACCAGTACCAGGCGCGCTGGTGCCGACGACCCACGTCGGCACGGCCCGTCCTACCCCCCGAGACCGCGGCCGCCATGGCGGCAGCCTGCCACATGGGCCCGGGCGCGTCCGCGGGTTCGGTCCAGCGGCGCGTCGGTCAGGAGGCCTGCAGCGCCTCGACCAGTTCGTCCTGGTCCCACTCGTCCCCGCCCGGGCAGCCCCGGATGTAGCTCGCCTGGTCGTCGGGGTCCAGCCCGAAGGTCTCCGCCAGTCCGCCGCCGATCATCCGGACGTATGCGGGGCTGGGCCGGCTCGTGTGCACGAGGAACCGCCGGCCGGCGCGCAGCACGTACTCGTCGCCGCGCTGGGCCGTGGCCGAGGTGAACGACGAGGTGAACGTGACGACCGGCACCCCCTCGCGCAGGCCGATCAGGCGCAAGGTGCCATAGATGTCGGTGCCGCAGGAAGCGGTGCCGTGTTCGACCACGTCGTCGAGCGGGGTGGCCGCGGCCTCGTCGGCCACGGTGCCGTCGTTCTCGAGGTGGACCACCTGGTCGAACTGCTCGGCCGTGATGAGGTAGGCGCGGCCCAGGATCTCCTGCCCGGGCTGTTGCGGCTCGTCCGCGAAGGCGATGCCGCCGCCCCACAGGCGGGATCGCGTCGCGAAGTGCAGCAGGCCGGGCCAGCGGATCGGCGTGTCCTGCGCCGGGGGAGTGGGGTCGGTGCAGCCGGGACAGCTGCGGGAGGCCCCCTCCGGGCGGCCGCCCTGCAGGTAGGTGAGGAAGCGCGAACGATAGAGGTTCGACCCGTAGGACGCGTACCAGACATGGGTGGGACGGGCGGAGGGCACTGCAGACATCGCCGTCCAGTCTGCCGCACGGAGGGGTGCCCGCGCGCGGCGACCCGCGGGACCCGCGCGACGGCCGGCGCGGACTCTTGTTTCCGGGACGGGACGGGGCTACCGTCATCTGATCGACCGTCGATCGATTGGAGGTACGTGCAGATGTCTCCCCACCGATCGCGTCGCAAGCCCGAAGGGCCGTGAACACCGCACCACATCGATGTGGGCGCCAGGGGTCTCCCTGGCGCCCACATTCGTGTCCGAGGCCCGTCCTCGCGCGGTCGGCCCGGCCTCATCGGCCCGGACCGACCTGCGCGGTACGGGTCCTGCCTGATAACCTCCCGCTCGCCGCCGGCCCGTCGCCCACGGGCAACCGGATCGCCGACCGTCGCGGCAGCTGGCCCCATCTCGTCACCACCGTCGGAGGACCGTGTCCCAGAGCAGTGCGCCCCGCCCGGCGGTCGAGCACCTCGGGGACTTCCGGGTCGGCCGGCGGATGGTGCGCATCGCGGGCATCGCGGTCGTCGTCGGTGCGGTCAGCGCGCTCGTCGCCTGGCTGCTGCTCAACCTGATCGGCCTGGTCACCAACCTGGTCTTCTACCAGCGCTGGGACACCGCGCTGGTTGCCCCGGGTGCGACCGACCACAACCCGCTCCTGGTGATCGGTGCCCCCGTGGTGGGTGGTCTGGTCGTGGGGCTGATGGCTCGCTACGGCTCCGAGAAGATCCGCGGCCACGGCATGCCCGAGGCGATCGAGGCCATCCTGATCGGCGGCAGCAAGGTCAAGCCGCGCGTCGCGATCCTCAAACCCATCTCCGCGGCGATCACCATCGGCACCGGTGGCCCGTTCGGGGCCGAGGGGCCCATCATCATGACCGGCGGGGCCTTCGGCTCGATCGGGGCCCAGTTCCTCAAGCTCACCGCCGACGAGCGCAAGACCCTGTTGGTCGCCGGGGCCGCCGGCGGCATGGCCGCGACGTTCAACGCGCCGCTCGCGTCGGTGCTGCTCGCCGTGGAGATGCTGCTGTTCGAGTGGCGCCCGCGCAGCTTCGTGCCTGTCGCCGTGTCGGTCTGCACCGCGACCATCGTGCGCGGCTACGTGATCGGCTCCGGCCCGGTCTTCCCGGTGCACCACGCGCTCGGTGACCTGACCGTGGCCGTCTACGGCGGCGCGATCCTCATCGGGCTGCTCGGCGGTGCACTCGCCGTGATCGCCACCGAGCTGGTCTACCTGGCGGAGGACACCTTCAAGCGACTGCCGATCCACTGGATGTGGTGGCCGGCCATCGGCGGTGTCGTCATCGGTATCGGTGGGCTCGTCGAGCCGCGTGCCCTCGGTGTCGGGTATGACGTGATCCAGGCACTGCTCGACGGCTCGGCCACGATGGACCTGATCCTCGGCATCCTCATCGTCAAGACGCTCATCTGGTCGCTGTCCCTCGGGTCCGGCACCTCCGGCGGTGTCCTCGCGCCGGTGTTCATGATCGGTGGATCTCTCGGCGCGCTGGTCGGGCACGTGCTGCCGGGGGTGAGTCCGGGCTTCTGGGCGCTGGCCGCGCTCGCCGCCGTCGTCGGCGGCGTGATGCGCTCGCCCTTCACCGGCGTGATCTTCTCGCTCGAGCTCACCCATCAGTGGGGCGCGCTGCTCCCACTGCTCGTCGCCGCCACCCTCGCCCACGGGCTGTCCGCGCTGGTGCTGAAGCGGTCCGTCCTCACCGAGAAGATCGCGCGCCGCGGCTACCACCTCACGCGGGAGTACGACGTGGACCCGCTCGAGGTGCTGTTCATCCACGAGGCGCTCAAGACCGACGTGGTGTCGTTCGAGTCCGGCACCCGCGCAGGCGACGCGGCCCGCACGTTCGTTGCCGAGCAGCGGCAGGTCCGCAACGAACAGCACCGCCAACGGCTCTACCCGGTGATCGACGCCCAGGACCGGTTGGTCGGTGTCGTCACCCGGCGCGACATGCTCAACGTCGCGCTGTCCGGTGAGGGCGCCGACGACCCGGTCGACGCCCTCGCGATCACCGATCCCGCATCGTGCTTCCCGGACGAGACGCTCCGCACCGTCGCCTACCGGATGGCCGACCTCGGGGTGTCGCGCATGCCGGTCGTCGACCGCGACGACCCGACCCGACTCGTCGGCATGATCACCCTCGTCGACCTGCTGGCCGGTCGGCTGCGCGACCTGCGCGAGGAGCGCGCGATGGAGCGGGTCCTGCGGGTGCGCGAGTTCTTCCCCACGGCACCGCTGCGGTCCCGCGAGCGGGCCGAGCGGGTGCCGGGCGAGGACGAGTAGCCCAGCCGTCGGCGCCCGGGTTCCACCCAGCGCGGGGGAGGTTCGCGCGCGGGTGACCGGCCGACATACGAGGCCCGGTTCGCCTGGGGTTCCCGTGGCCGGCGACGAAGGGCGGTAACGTCACGACCGTGGTCGCCGGAGGGCTCGACCGAGGTCGAGCAGCCGTCAGCAGGCTGTCACCGGGCTACTTCGCCCTCGTGATGGCCAGCGGCATCATCGCCGACGGGCTGCGGCTGGACGGTGTCACGTGGCTGTCCGTGGTGCTGCTGGTCGTGTCGGCGGCCGCGTTCGTCATCCTGCTCGTGCTCAACGTCTGGCGCTTGGTCGCCTTCCGTCGTTACGTCGTGCTCGACTTCTTCGACCCGGAGCGGGCATTCGGCTACTTCACGCTGGTGGCCGGCGCCGGCGTGCTCGCCAGCGGCGTCGCCGCGAACGGCCGCTCCTTCATCGCGCTCGCGCTGTTCGTGCTGGGGTTCGCCGGCTGGTTGCTGCTCGGGTACGGCGTGCCGTGGGCGACGATGCTCGACCGGAGCCACCGCTCGACCGTGCGCAACGCCAACGGTTCCTGGTTCCTGTGGGTGGTCGCCAGCCAGTCCGTCGCCACCATGGCCGCGATCCTGGAGCGGCAGCTGCACGCAGCGCAGCACCTGTTCGCCGTCGTGTCCGTGGTCGCGTGGTCGGTCGGCGTCTTTCTCTACGGCGCCGAGAGCCTGCTCATCGCGCTCCGCGAGATGCTCTATGACGCCGACTTCGCCCCGTCCTACTGGGTGGCGATGGGCGCGGCCTCGATCACGGTGCTCGCAGGCGCGGAGATCCTCAGCTCGCCGGGTTCGACGATCGTGGCCAGTGTCGAGCCGGTGGTGGACGGCGCGACGGTGATGTTCTGGGCGCTGGCGACCTGGCTCGCGCCGATGCTCGTGGTCGCCTTCTGCTGGCGACACTTCTGGAAGCGGGTGCCGTTCGACTACGACGTCAGTCTGTGGAGCATGGTGTTCCCGCTCGGCATGTATGCGGTGGCCTCCGTGCACCTGGGTCAGGCCGAGCAGCTGCCGTGGGTCGAACGGATCGGTCGGGCCGAGCTGTGGCTCGCCTTCGCGGTCTGGTGCGTGACGTTCGCGGGACTCCTGGCACATCTCTACCGCACCCTGGTGCGCAGCGGGGGAGAGGTCGTGGCCGAGGGGAACGCACCCGGCCTTCGCAGCTGACGCACGGTCCGACTGCAGGAGACCTTCCGGCTACCGTGGCTCGAGCCGCCGGGAGTGGCGGCGAACTCGTGGACAGGAGGGTGCAGTGGGTGTGCGGGGAGCTGAGAGCGACGGGGTCCCGGTCGTCTCGTTCGTGGTGACCGACCGGGAGGGGACGGTTCTCGCCGAACGGGAGGCCGAGCGGGGCTTCTACGCTGCCTCGACGGTGAAGCTGGCGGTCCTGGTGGCGGTGATGCGGGCGGTCGACGACGGTCGGCTGAGCCTCGACCAGGTGCTGCCCTCGGCACACCGGTTCGTCTCGGCCGCGCCGGAAGGTGTTGAGTTCGGCCCGGATCCGGACGACGTCGACCAGGGCATGCCTGCGCCGGGCGAGCCGATGACGCTGCACGACGTGCTCTGGCGGATGATCGCGGTGTCGTCCAACGAGGCGACCAACATGGCCGTCGGTCTGGTCGGCCTGGATGCCGTGGCCGAGGCCTTCGCCGTGTGTGGCGCGACGAGGTCGGTCATGCAACGGCTGATCAGCGACCTTCCCGGTCGGGCAGCGGGGCTCACGCACCGGGTGACGGCACGCGACCTGGCGGCGGTGATGCGCACCATCATCACCGGCAAGGCGGCTTCCCCGGCGTCGACAGCCACGATGATCTCGATGCTGGAGGATCAGGAAATCGCCTATCTCGCAGCCGGATTGCCGGACGGCACCCGATTCGGGTCGAAGTCCGGGTGGGTCACCGGCATCCAGCACGACGTGGCGTTCGTCGCGCCGTCCGGAGACCTGGAGGCCGAGGACACCTATGTCATGGCGGTGTGCACCCGCGGCTACGAGGAGGCCGACGCCACCGAGCTGATCGCCGCCTGCTCCCGTCTGACCTGGGATCTGTCTCGGTCCTGACGTCACCTTGC
>CAYRLV010000198.1:0-7136 GCA_964425155.1 uncultured Ornithinicoccus sp.
GGAAGATGCTCGACGAACGCCTGGGCAAGATCCACTTCTGGATGCTGTTCTTCGGTTTCCACATCACCTTCCTGATCCAGCACTGGCTCGGCGTCATCGGCATGCCCCGCCGCTACGCCGACTACCTGCCCGAAGACGGCTTCACCTGGGCCAACCAGATCTCCAGCGGTGGCGCCTTCCTACTCGGCGCCTCGACGATCCCGTTCCTCTACAACGTCTGGAAGACCTGGCAGAGCGCGCCGAAGGTCGAGACCGACGACCCCTGGGGCTACGGCGGATCGCTGGAGTGGGCCACGTCCTGCCCACCGCCGCGGCACAACTTCGACTCCATCCCGCGCATCCGCTCCGAGCGTCCCGCGTTCGACCTGCACCACCCCGAGACGGTGCTGGTCGGGGCGCCGCCCGCCGACACGGGGGTCGTGGAGGAACTGCGTGGCTCCGCGCGTCCACCAACCCAGCAGGAGCGACCCCGCGATCCCTCCGGCGAGTGAGGTGCGGGCCGGCTCAGTCGGTCAGGTCGACCCACTCGGTCGCGACCGGCTCGACTCGTACCTCCCCCGCGGTGAGCGCGGCCACCGTCGACCGGAACCCGGACAACTCGTCCACCGCGACCGCCACCGTGAGCACGGCCCGCTCGGCATACGCCACCTCACGCACCAGCACCCCGCGCGACCGCAGGTCGTGCTCCAACCGCCCCGCGCCGGCCGGCGCGGTGGCCAGGGTCACCACCTGCATGAGCTCCCGCCGCAGCCGTCCCGCGGGCTCGAGACCCGCACGGACCGCGTCCGAGTAGGCCCGCACCAGCCCGCCGGCGCCGAGCAGGGTGCCGCCGAAGTAGCGGGACACCACGGCGACGACGTCGGAGAGCCCGTGCCCTCGCAGCACCTCCAGCATCGGGGCACCTGCCGTGCCACCCGGTTCGCCGTCGTCGTGCGAGCGCATGGTGGACGCCTCCGGGCCGATGACGTAGGCGGAGCAGTGGTGTCCCGCGTCCCACAGCTCCTTGCGCGTCTGCTCCACCACCGCACGTGCGGCGGCCTCGTCGGCGACCCGGCGCACCCGGGCGAGGAAGCGAGACCGCTTCACCTCGATCTCCGCGTCACCCGGTCGCGCGACGGTGACGTAGCCGGTGGTCGACGAGGGGGCGGGGTCCACCGGGCCACCCTAGGCGGCGATCGACCCGGCCGGTCCCACGCGCGCCCGCGAACCTAGGCTGGCGACATGATCGCCCCGGCGGACGGCCTGCTGCGCCTCACCCGGGCCGGCGCCTTCGCACTGACCGCGGTCGCGCTGTCCCTGGCCGGGCACGTCGCCGCCGGCGGCCGGTCGCCGGGGACCGTCATGGTCCTCCTTCTCGCCGGGGTCTGCGTCCTGCCCGCCGTCTGGCTGACCGCCCGGCAGCGCCGGCTCCCCTCCCTGGTGGCCGCCCTCGGCGCCGGGGAGTTCCTGCTGCACCACGCCTTCATGGCCCTGTCCGGCACCGCGACGTGCCACGTCGTCCACGGGTCCGGACACGCCTCGCACGCGGCGGCCCTGCACTGCACCCGGATGGCGGACCCGGCCGCCATGAGCGGGATGGCCGGCGGCGGTCACCTGTCCCCGCCCATGCTGCTCGCCCACGTGCTGGCGACCATCGCGTTGGCCCTGCTGCTCGCGCACGGGGAACGGGTCGTCTGGAGCCTGTGCGGATGGCTGCGTGCCGCGGTGCCGCCCCTGCCCGGCCCGGCGCTGGTGCCGGCAGCGCGCCGCACGGACGCCACCCGCAGCGTCCGCACCGCCCCCTCCCGCCTTCGACCGGGATCGGTGTCCCGTCGTGGTCCGCCCGGGCTGTTCGCCACCGGGTGAGTCGACGCTGCGGCGGCGGCCACCCGGTCCTGCCTGCCACCGACCGACTGCGCGGTCGTCGGGCACCGACGACGTGCCTGCGAGCCGCCTGCCCCGAAGGACGAACACCGTGAACGCTCCACCCTTTCCACCACCCCACCGGCGAGCCGTCGACCATCGCCCGCTGCCGCGCCGCACGCTGCGACGAGCAGCCGCGGTCATCGGACTCACGGCCGGTCTGATCGGCCTGGGCGCCACCAGCGCGTCGGCCCACGTCACCGTGCACCCCGACTCCACCGAGCCCGGCAGCTACACCCAGCTCACCTTCCGGGTCCCGACGGAGTCCGCGGACGCCAGCACCACCTCGCTGTCCGTGACCCTGCCGCAGGACCACCCGTTCACCAGCGTCAGCGTGCGGCCGGTGCCCGGCTGGACCGCCACGCTGCACGAGCACAAGCTGCCCGAGCCGGTCGAGATCGGCGGGGCGACGATCACCAAGGCGGTCCGCACCGTCACCTGGAAGGCCGCGCCCGGCGACGGCATCAAACCCGGGCAGTACCAGGAGTTCGCCCTCTCCGTCGGCCGGCTGCCGCAGCAGGGTGAGCTCGACTTCCCCGCCACGCAGCGGTACTCCGACGGCACGGTGGTGCGCTGGGACGAACCCAGCAAGCCCGGCGGGGCCGAGCCCGAGCACCCCGCGCCGTCCCTCACCGTCGCGGCTGAACCGGGAGCGACCCCTGCGAGCAGTGCCGACGACGGCGGGGACGGGTTGGCACGGGGCCTCGGTGGCGGCGCGCTCGCCGTCGGCCTCGCCGGCCTCGGCGTCGCGATCAACGGCCGGCGGAGCCGGACAGGAGGACCCCGGTGAGGACCACGACCGCACCACACCGACCGGGCCGCGCGCGACTCCTCGCCGTCCTGCTGCTGCTCGCCGGACTGGCGGCCGCGGCGACCAGCGGGGCACCCGCCGCCTCGGCGCACGACGTGCTGGTCAAGACCTCGCCGGCGGACGGCTCGACCGTCCCGCGGGTGCCCGACAAGGTGGTCCTGACGTTCGACCAGCCCGCGCTCGCCGTCGGGACGGAGCTCAAGATCACCGGCCCGAGCGGTGACGTGCAGCAGGGCAAACCCGTGCTGGTCGACAACACGGTGAGCCAGGCCATCGCGCCGGGGTCGCCCGCCGGCGACTACACGGTGCTCTGGCGGGTCACCTCCGACGACGGTCACCCGGTCTCGGGCACGTTCACCTTCACCGCCGCCCACGGCTCCGGCACGACCGCCTCCGGCCCGCCCACACCGACGGCGACGCCGACGGGCACGGCCTCGCCGACGGCGCCCACCACGACGACCCCGGCCACCGGGTCGTCCGGCTCGACGCCGCCCGCGTCCACGACGTCGCGTCCGGCCGACCAGGCCGACAGCGGAGGTAGCAGCGCGCCGTGGATCGCCGCGGGGATCGTCCTCCTGCTGCTGATCGGCGGTCTGGTCGTCTGGACCCGACGCGGGGAGTGAGCCGCCCGGTGCCCCGGCGCAGGACGCGCCGGGGCACCGGCGGAACGCCGGCGAGCACACGGCATACGCTGGGATTGCGCGTGATCCGCGCCACAACAGCACACACGACACCCTCGTCACCAAGGAGTCACCACCGTGACCCAGTCCCCGTCCCCCGCGCACCACCAGACCCGCTGGAACGTCCCCGGACCGTTCGACCCCGCCGACGGCGACCAGGGGCACGAGCAGGTGGCCTACTGCCACGACCGCGCGACCGGTCTCAAGGCGATCATCGCCATCCACAGCACCGCGCTCGGACCGGCCCTCGGCGGCACCCGGTTCTTCCCCTACGAGAGCGAGGACGACGCCCTGGCGGACGTGCTCCGGCTGTCCCGCGGGATGACCTACAAGAACGCGCTGGCCGGGCTGGACCTCGGCGGCGGCAAGGCAGTCATCATCGGGGATCCGACGGTCGACAAGAACGAGGCCCTGCTGCGGGCCTACGGCCGGTTCGTCGAGAGCCTCGGCGGGCGCTACGTCACCGCGTGCGACGTGGGCACCTACGTCGCCGACATGGACGTCATCGGGCGCGAGACCAGTCACGCCGCCGGGCGCAGCGAGACGGTCGGGGGCTGCGGCGACTCCTCCGTGTTGACCGCGTATGGCGTGTTCCAGGCGATGCGCGCGACCGCCGCCCACGTCTGGGGCGAGCCGACGCTGGCCGGCCGGACGGTCGGGGTCGCCGGGGTCGGCAAGGTCGGCCACCTGCTGGTCGAGCACCTGCTGGAGGACGGCGCGCACCTGGTGGTCACGGACGTGAACCCGGCCACGGTGGAGGCCGTCCGGACGCGCCATCCCCAGGTGGAGGTCGTCGACGACGTCGCCGCGCTGGTGAAGTCGGACCTGGACGTCTATGCCCCGTGCGCCATGGGGGGCGCGCTCGACGACGCCACGGTCGAGGCGCTGAACGCCCGGATCGTCTGCGGCGCGGCCAACAACCAGCTCGCCCAGGAGGGTCCGGACGGCACCGCCGCCCGGCTGCTCGAGCGGGGCATCGTCTACGCCCCGGACTACCTGGTCAACGCGGGCGGCGTGATCCAGGTGTCGGACGAGCTGCACGGCTTCGACTTCGAGCGCTGCAAGCAGCGGGCCACCGGCCTGTTCGACGCGACGGCGTCGGTGCTGCGCCGGGCCGACGAGCACGGCATCTCACCGGCGACGGCGGCCGACCACCTCGCCGAGGAACGGATCGAGGCGGTCGGCAACACCCGCCGGATCCTGCTGCCCGGGCGCCGCTGACCAGCACACCTGCTCCAGCACACGAAAGTCGCTCGTGCACACGAAACTGGCTCGTGCACACCGTGCACGGTGTGCCGGGGGGAGCAAGGTGTGCGGGCGCGAGTTTCGTGTGCCCCGTCCGGCCTCCGGCCCGGCAGGTCCGGCCCGGCAGGTCCGGCCCGGATCAGCGGCGGGCGACGAGCGCGATGTCGATCGCGTCGCCGTCCGGGGTGGGCCGGATCACCTCGCCGAGCCGCTCGATCGCCAGGTCGCCCGCAGCCGCACGCAGACCCGCCTCGTCGTGCAGCAGGGCGGGGTCCTGCGGCCCACCGACGCCCTCGGTGACGTTGCGCTTCGCGTGCCCCACGACGACCAAGCGCCCACCGGGCGCGACGAGCTCACGCGCGGCGGCGAACACGTCCTCGCCGAGGTGCAGGTAGACGACCAGGACGAGGTCGTAGGTCGTGCCGGCCGGAGGTCGCCAGGTCCGCACGTCGGCCACGACCCAGGTGACGTCCCGGCCGGCCGCCTCGGCGCCCGCCCGGCCCTTGTCGAGGCCGACCCGGGAGAAGTCCACCGCCGTCACGGTCCAGCCTCGCCCGGCCAGCCAGACCGCGTGCCGGCCCTCCCCGGCACCCAGGTCGAGGGCGCGGCCGGCCGGCAGCGGGGCACAGATCTCCTCGACCGTGGCGTTGGGGGTCGCCGACCAGACACGCTCGTGCGCGGCGTAGCGCGCGTCCCACTCCTCCGCCGGGTGGCCGGGGCTCACCGGGACGTCCCGCCGGGGACCCGGGGCAGAACGAACGCCGCCCGCATCTCGCGAGCGGCGCTGTCGGGGTCGATCGGGGTCAGGGTCACTTGGGCAGCGGCGGGGCCTGCAGCACCTCCATCAACGGCCAGATGCCGATGATGAACGCGGCGAGGAAGATGCCGAACAGGATGTAGAGCGCCGCCTTCACCCCGTCGGGGAGGCGCTGCCGGCGCGCCCGCTTGGTCGGCGCCTCGTCGAGCACCTCGACCACGGTGCTGTCGTCGGCCAGGTCGACGGCCTGCTGTGCGGGTGTGTCCATGGCGCACATTGTGACACGGACCACGCGGCGGGCCGACCCCTGTCGGGGTCACACCTTCGTCACGGTCCGGGGCCGGGCCCACTCCGCGCGCGGGCGGCACGGGCCCGACTCGACGAAACCGGCTCACACTTCCCGGGGCGACTCGTGTAGCGTGGGCACCACGAAAAACACACGATTCCCGGGGCCGTCCCGTGGACCGTGCCGAGCGGTGCTCGACACGGCACGCGAGAGGCCGCCCCGGCAGAGCCATGAGGGGGTCACGCCATGGGGCGCGGCCGGGCCAAAGCCAAGCAGACCAAGGTCGCCCGGGAGCTGAAGTACTTCAGCCCGGACACCGACCTGACGGCACTTGAGCGAGAGCTCCACGAATCATCGTCTCGCAAGGATCGCGAGCGGTCCGACTCGCACGGCGACGACGACTACGACGACTACGACAAGTGGGCGTCCGGAGACCGCTGACCACGACGTGGCGGCTCCGCGTCAGGTTCTCGTCGCTGACGCCGCCAGGCACTCGAGGTACTCCAGGTACGCCAGACGGGCCCAGCGCCCGTCGCCCCTGACCGGTCACCGGTCCTCAGCACAGCGCGCCGGCCGCGGCGCGGTTCAGTGCTGCCCGGACGAGGGGTGCCGGCCGACCACCTGGACGGCCCCGCCGGCCACGCCCTTGGCGCCGTGCACCACCTCGTGCTCAGCCGCGGACAGGTCGGCGAGGCTCTCGGCGCCGAGGACCTGGCCGAGCACCCAGGCCGGCAGGCCGCGTGATCGGGCGACCTCGACCGCCCGATCGGCCTGCTCCGCCGGGAGGACCACCACGAAGCCGACCCCCATGTTGAGCGTGCGCTCGAGGTCGGCCCGCGGCACCCGGCCCAGCTCGGCCACGAGCTCGAAGACCGGCGCCGGGGTCCAGCTGCCACGGTCGATCCGGGCGACGACGCCCGGCGGCAGCACGCGGGCCAGGTTGGCGGCGAGCCCGCCACCGGTGACGTGGCTGAGGGCGTGCACGTCCAGCCCGTCGGTGCGGATCAGGCCGAGCAGGTCGCGGGCGTAGACGCGGGTCGGCTCGAGCAGCTCCTCGCCGAGGGTGCGGCCGAGCACGTCGACGTGCCGGTCGAGGGCCCAGCCCGCGGCCGCGAAGACCCGACGCACCAGCGAGTACCCGTTGGAGTGCAGTCCGGAGGAACCCAGGCCCAGCACCACGTCGCCGGTGACCACGCGCTGCGGGCCCAGCACCTCCGCATACTCGACCACACCGGTCGCCGCGCCCGCGCAGTCGTACTCGTCCGGCTCCAGCAGCCCCGGGTGCTCGGCCGTCTCGCCCCCCACCAGCGCGACCCCGGCCTGCTCGCAGGCGGCGGCGATACCACCGACGATGGCGGCGATCCGCTCCGGCACGACCCGGCCGGTGGCGATGTAGTCGGTCATGAACAACGGCTCGGCCCCGCAGACCACGATGTCGTCGACCACCATGCCCAC
>CAYRLV010000199.1:0-7113 GCA_964425155.1 uncultured Ornithinicoccus sp.
GCCGTGATCGCGCTGTTCATCGCATCGACCATCTGGGAGACGATCGAGTCAGCGGAGCCGGTCCAGCTGTAGTCGCAACCCAAGATGGTGCAGGCGTCCTCGGCGCCGTAGCGGGTCGGGGTGAAGAACGAGTTGGTGGTGACGTGGTTGACCAACGTGAACTTGTACTTCTTGTGGCCGGGGTACGGCCCGCCGCCGGACTGACCGCTGCTGCCCTTGTCGCTGTCGCCGCCGCTGCAGGCATCGAGCAGCATGGTCAGCGCTGGCACGCCGATTCCCAGTACTCCCGCGTTGCGGATCATCCGCCGACGAGAGATCTCGCGCACGCCCGGCGCCCTCTCCAGGCCGTTCCCTGAGCTACTCACCATGGTCTGCTCCTTCGCGTGGTCGTCACGTCGGCGAGGTGATGGTTCCGCGGCCGAACTCGACGACGTCGTCCTGAGTGGGCTGCAGAGGCTCGTGATTCACCTGTGCTGAGCACCGCGGCAGAAAGGTCGGTGAGGCGTCGTATGGGGTCTGGTGACCACGCCACGACCACCGTCTCGGAACCGGACTCTCACGGTGTCCGACGCCCAACATACGACCGAATGTGACCGGTCACAAGACGTTCGTGGATCCGGACACTCCCGTGACCGAATCGTTATACGCGCGCGGATTCACCACCCCGGCGGGATTAGGGTGGCGAGCATGACCACCCATGCCCCGTCGGGTTCGAGAGGCGCCGCGAGCATCCGCGATGTGGCCACGCTGGCCCACGTCTCGCACCAGACGGTCTCCCGGGTCCTCAACGGGCATCCCAGTGTGCGGCCGGCCACGCGCCAGCGGGTGCTCGATGCCGTGGCCGAGCTGAAGTTCAGCCCGAACCGCGCGGCCCGCCGGCTCGCCACCAACCGGAGCTACACCGTGGGCGTGCTCATGACCGCCAGCCCGGCCTACTACGGCCCCAGCAGCATCATGGGCGCCGTGGAGGATGCCGCGCGGGAGTCCGGCTACTCCACCCTGCTCGCCAGCCCGCGCCACGCGGACGTGGCCGAGTTCGGCGCTGCTCTCGACCATCTGATTCATGAAGGGGTCGAAGGCATCGTCGTGGTGGCGCCCCAGATCCGCGCCGCCGAAGCGATGAGGAAACTGCGCGAACCTCTCCCGGTCGTCATGATTCCCTGCGAGGGCGAGGAGCCTGGCCTGTCGGTCAACAACGAGGTCGGTGGCGCGCTGATCGCGCAGCATCTCTGGGATCTCGGGCACCGACGGCTGGCGCTCGTTGCCGGCCCGGCGGATTGGTCCGAGTCCGGCGCTCGAACGCGCGGGTTCGAGCGGGTTCTCACCGACCTCGGGACGGCGCCGGTGGCCGTCACGGAGGGCGACTGGTCGGCGGAGTCGGGCTACCAGGCCTACCGGCAACTCGCGGGCGCTGGCTTCACCGGGGTCTTCTGTGCCAACGACCAGATGGCCCTCGGCTTCATCCATGCCGCGGTCAACGACGCGGTCACGGTCCCGTCCGACCTCTCGGTCGTGGGGTTCGACGACATCCCGGAGGCCGCGCACTATCTACCGCCACTGACGACGGTGCACCAGGACTTCGACGTCTTGGGACGCCGCGCGGTCGACCGGCTGCTCTCCGCCATGCGAGACAGCCCCAACGTGCTTGAGGGCGCTGATGACTCGCTGCAACCCCAGCTCGTGGTACGCCAGTCGACTGCCTCACCGCGTGCGAGTCACTGATCCCGGTCGCCCGCGAGCGTGGGGGAGGAGAGCAGCTCGTCGGTGGTGGTGAAGCCGACGAGCGGGGCGTAGAGACCCATCACGTCGAGCGCCTTCTGGTGCGCCTCGTCCGTCGACCCGGCGCAGGCATCGGTCACCACGGTGACGTGCGCACCCGCGTCGGCGGCAGCCAGGACGGTGGAGAGGACGCAGCAGTCGGTGGCGACGCCGGTCACCACCAGGTGGGGCTCGGGCCCGGTGATGGCCGTCAGACCCGGCCCCCACTTGCCGAAGGTCGTTGCCTCGACGGTGCGGGTCGCCCAAGGGACCACTCGGTCGGCGAGTCGGTACGCCTCGGCGTCCGAGGGCTGGCGGGCGAAGGGGAACTCCTCGTAGTAGGGCACCCACGACCCGCTCGGCCGGGAAGGGGCCACGAAGCGGGTGAACACGACTCGATCGCCGAACTCCTCGACCAGCTGCAGTGTCGCGTCGACCGACTCGTCGAAACGGGGCGTGCTCCACGGGCTGTCCTCGTCGCGGAAGACGTTCTGCAGGTCGACCGCCACCAGCCAACCGGAAGCCGCGTGGTCGGGGTGGCGCCTCATACGTCCTCCGTGACCGGCTCCGCATACCCGCTCTCCTGGCGACGCACGGTCGGGTGGCGCACCAGGTAGGTGACGACGAACGACAGCGCCAGGGCGAGGATGACGCCGAGGTTGGCGTAGGCCCAGTTGCCGTCCTTGCCGCCGAGACCGAGCGGGCCGAGCAGATAGCCCTGCCAGTTGTTCCAGGACGCGTCCTCGGCAAAGTTGTTGATGACCAGGCCCCAGCCGATGACCGACATGGCGATCATCGTGCCGATCGAGACCCAGTCGACCGCGCCGTAGCGGCCGCGGGAGTCGAACAGCGCGTCGTCGTCGTAGTCCCGCTTGCGCAGGGCGATGTCGGCCATCATCACGCCCGCCCACGCCGCGAGCGGCACGCCGAGCGTGATGAGGAACGACTGGAACGGCGCGAGGAAGTTCTCCGCGAAGAAGACCACGTAGATCGTGCCGAGGGTGAGGATCACGCCGTCGATCAACGCGGCCGACGGGCGGGGGATGCGGACGCCGAGGGAGAGCAGCGTGAGTCCGGACGAGTAGATGCCGAGCACCGCGCCGCTGACCAGCGCCAGGACGCTCGCGATGAGGAAGGGCACGAGGAACCAGGTCGGCAGGATCGTGGCCAGCGTGCCGATCGGGTCGGCCGCGATGCCGTCGGAGAGCTTCTGCGACGAACCGGCCAGGGCGATACCGAAGATCACCAGCAGCACCGGGGCGATGGCCCCGCCGAAGGTGTTCCAGAACACGACCTGGGGCCCGGAGGCGTCGCGTCGCTGGTAGCGGGACCAGTCGGCCGCGATGTTGATCCAGCCCAGCCCGAAGCCGGTCATCACCATGACGAGGGCACCGATCACCGCCTGGCTCGATCCGCTGGGCAGCGAGGTCACCGTGGAGACGTCGACGTCCTGCAAGGTCAGGATGATGTAGACGATCGTGACGATGCCGGTGATCCAGGTGAGCACCGACTGCAGCTTCATGATGACGTGGTAGCCGGCCACCGAGGCCAGGACGATCAGCGCGGCGACCACGACGCAGGCGCCGATCTTGGTGCCGGTGCCGCCGCCCCAGCCGAGCTCGCGGAACACCGTGGCCGTCGCGAGGGTTGCCATGATGGCGAGGAAGGTCTCCCACCCGATGGACACGAGCCACGACACGACGCCGGGCAGCTTCTGCCCCTGCACGCCGAACGCCGCGCGCGACAGGATCATCGTCGGCGCCGAGCCGCGCTTGCCGGCGATGGCGATGATGCCGCACGCCAGGAAGCTGAGGACGATCCCGACGACGGCGACGACGATGGCCTGGGCGAAGGAGATGCCGAAGCCCAGGATGAACGAGCCGTAGCTGATGCCGAAGACGGAGACGTTGGCCGCGAACCACGGCCAGAACAGGTCGAACGGCCGGGCGGTGCGCTCGGACTCGTCGATGATCTCGATGCCGGTGGTCTCCACGCCCAACCGGCGGGTGTCGCGCGCGGTCCGCGCCGTGGTGCTCATGCTCCGAGCCTGCCAGATGTCGGGGCCGATCGTGGCGACACCTCGCCGCGGGCGCGCGGGCGGCGGTGTCCGCGTGGTCCACTGGCGCGGAGGGGTGCCCGGCCCGGGCGCTCCAGACCTCGGGGAGGCGCGATGAGCTCGCCGGCCAGCCTGACACTGCGCTCGGCCGCCGGCCGTTGGGTCGTGGCGGCCACGGCGCTCGGGTCCGGCATGGCGATGCTGGACGGCTCGGTCGTCAACGTCGCACTGCGCCAGATCGGTGAGCACCTCGACGCCAGCCTGGCCCAGCTGCAGTGGATCACCAACGGCTACCTGCTCGCCCTCGCCTCGCTGATCCTGGTCGGCGGCTCGCTCGGCGACCGCTACGGCCGCCGCCGGGTCTTCGTCGTCGGCGTCACCTGGTTCGCGGTCGCGTCCGCCCTGTGCGCCCTCGCCCAGGACCCCACCCAGCTGATCGTCGCGCGTGTCCTGCAGGGCATCGGCGGCGCGCTGCTCACCCCGGGCAGCCTGGCGATGATCCAGTCCGCGTTCCGCACCCAGGACCGCGGGCCGGCCATCGGCGCCTGGGCCGGCTTCGGCGGGATCGCCACGGCGGTGGGGCCGTTCGTCGGCGGTTGGCTGGTCGAGTACGCCAGCTGGCGCTGGGTCTTCATCATCAACGTCCCGCTCGCGGCCGCCACGATCGTCATCGCTCTGCGGCACGCCCCGGAGAGCCGCGACACCGAGACCGCCCGCCGCTTCGACGTCGCCGGAGCCGGTCTCGCGACCCTGGCCCTGGTCGCCATCACCTTCGCGCTGATCGAGGCGACCGTCATGTCGCCCGTCGCGGTGGGGGTCAGCGCGCTCGTCGGGGTGCTGGCCGGGGCGGCCTTCGTGCTGGTCGAGCACGGCCGGCCGCACGCGATGATGCCGACGCACCTGTTCACCAGTCGCCAGTTCAGCGCGGCCAACGGGATGACGCTGCTGGTGTATGCGGCGCTGGGCGCCTTGATGTTCTTCCTCGTCCTGCAGTTGCAGACGGTCAGTGGCTACGGGCCGTTGCGCGCCGGGATCTCGACCGTGCCGGTGACCGTGATGATGCTGCTGTTCGCCTCGAAGGGTGGCGCGCTCGCCGCGCGGATCGGGCCGCGTCTGCCGATGTCGCTCGGACCCCTGGTCTGTGCCGGAGGTGCTGCCCTGCTCGTCGGCGTGGGGGAGCAGGTCAACTACTGGGTCGACGTGTTCCCCGGCGTGATGGTGTTCTCCGTCGGGCTGTGCCTGCTCGTCGCGCCGCTGACCTCGACCGTGCTCGCCGCGGCACCCGACCGCAACGCGGGGATCGCCAGCGGCATCAACAACGCCGTCGCGCGGGCCGGTTCGCTCCTGGCCGTCGCCGCCCTGCCGGCCGCGGTCGGCCTGTCCGGTGACGACTACGCGAAGCCGATCGTCTTCGGCGCGGGCTACGTCCGGGCGATGTGGGTGTGTGCCGCGTTGCTCGCCCTCGGCGGGATGGTCTCCTGGCTGCTGGTCCGCGACCACCAACCCGGGCAGCACGAACCGCCGGTCGCCGCGGCTCCCGCCGACCCGGTCAGCTGCCGGACCGCGGAGGCCCGCGATGTCGACGCGACCGCCGCCGAGGGGGCGGGCTAGCCTGTCGGCGTGAGCGAGCGGATCGGCGTGGCCGTCATCGGTGCGGCCGGACGGATGGGTTCGCAGGCCTGCCGGGCCGTGGAGGCGGCGGAGGACCTCGAGCTGGTCGGCCGGTTCGGCCACGGGGACGACCTCGGGGACCTCGACGGGGCCGACGTGGCCGTCGAGCTCACCGTCCCCGCGTCCTCACCGGGCAACGTCGCGCACTGTGTCGACCGTGGCGTGCACTGCGTGGTCGGCACCACCGGCTGGGGCGATGACCGCTTGGACGCGCTCCGCACCCAGCTCGACGGCCACCCCGAGGTCGGCGTCCTCATCGCCCCCAACTTCGCCGTGGGCGCGCTGCTGATGATGTCGTTCGCGCGGCAGGCGGCCCGGTTCTACGAGTCCGTCGAGGTGGTCGAACTGCACCACCCCGCCAAGGTCGACGCGCCGTCCGGCACGGCCGCTCGCACCGCCCGGATGATTGCGGAGGCGAGGCGCGAGGTGGGCCTGCCCGGGCCGCCCGACGCGACCACCTCCGATCCGGACGGTGCGCGCGGGGCGCGCGTGGACGGCATACCGGTGCACGCGCTCCGGCTGCGGGGGCGGGTGGCCCACCAGGAGGTGCACTTCGGCGCGGAGGGCGAGGCACTGACCCTGCGGCACGACTCCTTCGACCGGGCGAGCTTCATGCCTGGCGTGCTCACCGGGGTCCGGCAGGTCGCCGCCCACCCCGGCCTGACCGTCGGGCTGGAGCACTACCTCGGGCTGCGTTGAGCGGCGATGGGTGCGCAGGTTCGGCGGCCGAGGGTGCAGTCGTGAGCGCCGCTCGCGAGCGCGTCACCGCGTTGGTGACGTTCGTGATCCTGGTCTTCTATGCCGGCACGATCGGCTGGCGTGGCGTGCTGCTCGTCATGGACGGACGGTGGCAGTCGGTGCTGCTCGGCCTCGGTGTCATCGTCATCCCGCTGGTCGCGCTCTACGCGATCTGGCGGCTGGTCCTCTTCGCCCGGGACGGTGAGCGGATGATGCAGCAGCTGCACTCCGGCGTCGACCCGGGGGAGCGTGACGGGGAGTGGCGGGCGCATCTCGCGGTGGCCGAGGAGCGCCGCGTGGCGCGGGACAAGCAGGGTGAGCAGGCCGCATACCGACAAGCCGTCCGGGCCTGGCGCTCTTCGCGCAGCTGACTGGCTCCGCCGGGAGCGGCTGGGAATCGCCGCGCTCGACGGGCCAGGTGCCCGCAAAACCCCAGCACCTTCTCGACGGGTTGCGGTTAGCCTGACCGGCATGCATCGCAGCCGCATCGGGGTCGTGCTCATCGACCACTCGCAGGGATTCGACGAGGCCGTCCGGTTCTGGTCCGGGGTGACCGGCCAGGAGGCCCGGCCGGACGAGGACGGCACCTACCAGGCCGTCGGGCCGGTCGGCGGCATCAACGTCGAGGTCCAGCACACGGGGGAGGGGACACCCGCGCGGGTCCACCTCGACATCGAGACCGACGACGTGCCCGCCGAGGTCGACCGGGTCGTCGCGCTCGGCGCGACCGTGCTCGAGCAACGGGAGGGCTACACCATCCTGCAGGACCCGGGCGGGTTGGTGTTCTGCGTCGTGCCGGTGCAGACCGGCGAGCGGTTCGAGGCCGAGGCCGTCACCTGGGAGTGAGCGCCCGGTCCCGGGCCGCGTGCATTTTCCGCGGGTTCGTGGAT
>CAYRLV010000200.1:0-7079 GCA_964425155.1 uncultured Ornithinicoccus sp.
TGACCAACGTCGCCGACACGCACTACCTCATCGGCACGGTCACCGGCCCGCACCCGTTCCCCGAGATGGTGCGCGACTTCCACCGGATCATCGGCGTGGAGGCCCGCGCGCAGGTCCTCGACCTGGTCGGGCGGCTCCCGGACGCGGTCTGTGCCTGCGTCGGCGGAGGCTCCAACGCGATGGGCATCTTCCACCGGTTCATCGATGACCCGTCCGTGCGGCTGGTCGGTCTCGAGGCCGGCGGTGAGGGCGTCGAGTCGGGCCACCACGCCGCGCGGTTCAGCGGCGGCCTGCCGGGTGTCCTGCACGGCGCCCAGACCTACGTGCTGCAGGACGAGGACGGGCAGACCCTGCCGTCCCACTCGGTGTCCGCGGGACTCGACTACCCGAGCATCGGCCCCGAGCACGCCTTCCTGCACGACTCCGGGCGGGCCGAGTACCGCCCGATCTCCGACACCGAGGCGATGGACGCGTTCGCCCTGCTCTGCAAGACCGAGGGCATCCTCCCCGCCATCGAGAGCGCCCACGCGCTCGCTGGCGCCCTCCAGGTCGGCCGCGAGCTGGGTGACGGCGGCGTCGTGCTGGTCAACCTCTCCGTCCGCGGCGACAAGGACGTCGACACGGCCGCCCGGTGGTTCGGGCTCATCGACGAGCAGGAGCAACCCTCGTGAGCCGACTGTCCGACGTCCTCGCCCGCACCAGGAGCGAGGGCCGCGCCGCCCTGGTCGGCTATCTCCCCGTGGGCTATCCCGACGTCACCGGATCCGTCGAGGCGATGACCACGATGGTCCAGGCGGGCGTCGACGTGGTCGAGGTCGGTATGCCCTACAGCGACCCGCTCATGGACGGCCCGGTGATCCAGCACGCCGCGGAGACCGCGCTCGAGCGCGGCGTGCGGCTGCGCGACCTGTTCACCGCGGTCGGGGCGGTGGCCGACGCCGGCGCCGCGGCGGTCGTCATGACCTACTGGAACCCGGTGCTGCGGTATGGCGTCGAGCGGTTCGCCACGGACCTCGCCGCCGCTGGTGGCTCCGGGCTGATCACGCCCGACCTGGTGCCCGACGAAGCGGCCGACTGGCTCGCGGCCTCCCGCCGGCACGACCTCGACCGCATCTTCCTGGTGGCGCCCAGCTCGACCAAGGAGCGTCTGGCACTGACCACGGCCGCCTGCAGCGGCTTCGTCTACGCCGCCTCCACGATGGGCGTGACCGGTGCCCGTGACCGATTGGGCGACGCCGCCCGGGTGCTGGTGGAGCGCACCCGCGCGGTCACCGACCTGCCGGTGTGCGTCGGGCTCGGGGTGTCGAACCGCGAGCAGGCCGCCCACGTGTCACAGTTTGCCGACGGTGTCATCGTGGGTTCGGCCTTCGTGCGCCGGCTCTCCGACGACGGGTCGTCGGAGAACCTGGACGCCCTCGCCGAGGTCGTCGGCGAGCTGGCCCAAGGCGTGAGGGAAGGACGTTGAGGTGACCGTGACACGAGACGCCGTGACGAGGTCGCCCGGACGCGAGCGCGTGCTCGACGTGATCGGTCTGGTGGCTCGGCTGATCCTGGGCGGCGTGCTGCTCGTGGCCGGTGCGCTCAAGGTCACCGACCCCACCACAGCCGAGCGAGCCGTCCGCGCCTACCAGATCCTGCCCTACGACCTGGCCGGCACGGTCGGCCTGATCCTCCCGATCGTGGAGATCATCGCGGGCGTGCTGCTGATCGTGGGGTTGTTCACCCGGATCAGCGCGGTCATCGGCGGCCTGCTGATGATCGCCTTCATCATCGGGATCGCCTCGGCCTGGGCCCGGGGACTGACCATCGAGTGTGGTTGTTTCGGCGGCGGGGGAACTATTGCCGAGTCCGAGACGAATTACCTACCAGAGATCCTCCGTGACCTCGGGCTGGTGATCTGCGCCGCATGGCTCACCGTGCGTCCGCGCACGGCCGTCAGCCTCGACCACCGTTTGTCCTGACCTGCCCTGACAAGGAGAGCACCATTGCGCCCCGACGCCTCGGCCAAGCTGGCCGCCACCAAGCCGAAGACCGGCCCGTCCAAGGTCCTCATCGGTGCCGTGATCGCGGCCGTGGCGATCATCGTGATCGTCGTGGTGGTCATCGTCAACGCGGAGAAGGCCAAGAACAACGCCGAGGGCTCGGCCAACGCGCTGTCCAACGGCGGCGGCATCGTCGTCTACCCCGGCAAGGCGAAGGACAACGCCCCCACGGTCGACCTGTTCGAGGACTTCCAGTGCCCGTACTGCATGCACCTGGAGACCACGTCGGGGTCGGAGTTCGACAAGCTCGCCAAGTCCGGTGACATCAAGCTGGTCGTCCACCCGATGACCATCCTCGACCAGCCCGGCAAGGACGACTCCGTGCGTGCCGCCAACGCCGCCTACTGCGCGGACGACCAGGGCAAGTTCGCCGACTACCGGCGCGTGGTCTTCGCCAACCAGCCGCAGGAGGGCGTGGGCTACACCGACGCCCAGCTGAAGCAGTTCGGGGAGAAGGCGGGCATCACCGGTGACGCCAAGCAGACCTTCGACACGTGCGTCGACCAGCAGACCTACGTCAACTACGTGAAGAACGTGCAGACGCAGGCGGAGAAGGCCGGCGTCTTCTCGACGCCCACGGTCAAGATCGACGGCAAGACCGTGTCCAACCAGACGATGAACTCGTTCATGCAGGACCCGAGCTCGGTCGCCAAGGCGGTCAAGGCCGCGACGAAGTGATCGCGAGCATCCCCAGCCCCTCCACGGGGGTGTGGTGGCTGGGGCCGCTCCCGCTGCGCGGGTATGCGATGTGCATCCTCGCCGGCATCATCGTCGCCGTCTGGGTCGCCGGACGCCGGCTCTACGACCGCGGCGCCGCCTCCACCGGGGTGGCGCTGGACATCTCCGGCTGGGCCGTGCCGTTCGGCATCGTCGGGGCACGGCTCTACCACGTGGTCACCAGCTACCAGCCCTACTTCGGGGAGGGTGGCCACCCGATCGACGCGCTGAAGATCTGGGACGGCGGCCTCGGCATCTGGGGCGCCATCGCGTTCGGTGCGCTCGGCGCCTGGATCGGCGCGCGGCGCAAGGGCGTCGCGTTCCTGGACTACGCCGACGCCGCCGCCCCCGGCGTCCTCGTGGCGCAGGCGTTCGGCCGCTGGGGCAACTACTTCAACAACGAGCTGTATGGCGGCCGGTCCGACCTGCCGTGGGCGCTGCAGATCCACGAGTGGGACCAGAGCGCCGGCGAGGCGGTGCGGGGCGCGCAAGGCCAGCCCATCGTGCTCGGCACCTTCCAGCCCACCTTCCTCTACGAGGCCATCTGGTGCCTGCTGATCGCCGTGGCGATCCTGCTGATCGACCGCCGGGTGCGGCTGGGGCGCGGCCGCACGCTGGCGCTCTACGTCATGCTCTACCCGGTCGGCCGGGTCGTGTTCGAGCTGATGCGCACCGACCCCGCCACCCACGTCTTCGGCCAGCGGATCAACGTCTGGGTGTGTGCCCTGGTGTTCCTCGGCGGGCTGATCGGCTTTCTGCTCGCCGGCCGCCGCCACCCCGACGGGGCCTACCGCCGCAGCCTCGACGGGCCCCCGGCTGCGGAGCAGGAACCGCGCCAGGACCCCGAGGACTCTGCGAGGGACGGCTCCTCCGACGCGGCGGGGCCGGGTCAGTCCTCCAGGTCGAATGACTCATGAAAAGCCCTGGTCAGGTCGCGTTCCTGCGCATCAAGCAACGCACCCACGGGGCGCAGCAGCGCATCGCGCGGAACAGTCGCGATGGAGTCCAGGTTGACGGCCGAGTCGTGATCCAGCCCGTTGCGCGGGCCCACCAGCACCTCGCTACGAAGACCTCGAACCGTGCTGGTGATCGGTGCGACGGTGACGAACCGGCGTACCGCTCTCACCTCCTCGCGGGTCAGCACCAGCACCGGCCGGGTCTTGTCCAGTCGGGCGAGCCAGATCGGATGCATCAGTCGAGGCCGGCCCAGGCCTCGTCGGCATGTCGCGCCATCCACCCTGCGTAGGCGTCCGACTCGAGGTCGGGGTCGACGCTGGTGGCGTAGATCTGGGCGTCGCGTTGCGCGGCTCGTCGCCGAATCTCTCGCTTGATCGCGCGGTTGATCACGTCGGCTCGGCTTCCTTCACCCTCCTTCGCAGCCTGATCGACGAACGCGGCCGCGTCGTCGTCCACTCGGATCGTCATCTGCACTGACATACCATGATCATACCATGTCGGTATGGCAGCCCGTGACGGCACGGGCTGCGGATCGGCACCCAGGTCGTTGCCCGTCACCAGCGCCGCGACCTGTCCGGGGCGAGCACTGGTCTCGTGGCGGGTCTCGGCATACGAACGGGTCGGTGCGACCGGCGCGGGGGTCCGGTAACCTGCGTGGCCACGCCGTGGCCACCGTCGTCCGCGCGCGTCCCGAGACGGCTCGAGACAGCAGCGAAGGACGGTGAACGGCCATGGGCCTCGGCGACTTCTCCACCAACCCCGGTGCGCGGGGGCTCTACGACCCCGCGCACGAGCACGACGCGTGCGGTGTCGCGTTCGTCGCGACCATGCGGGGCCACGCCGGCCACGACATCGTCGACCACGCCCTCACCGCTCTGCGCAACCTCGAGCACCGCGGCGCCACGGGTGCCGACCCCGAGGTCGGGGACGGGGCGGGCATCCTCACCCAAGTGCCCGACGAGTTCCTGCGCGCACACACGGATTTCGAGCTTCCGCGGCGCGGGGCGTATGCCGTGGGGTTGGCCTTCCTGCCGGTGGACCCCGCCGAGCGGGAACACGTCGAGCTGGCGGTCGAGCGGCTCGCCGAGGAGGAGTCCCTGCGCGTCGTGGGGTGGCGCGACGTGCCCACCGAGCCCAGTCTGATCGGCAGCGCCTCGCGGGCCGCGATGCCGGTGATCCGCCAGCTGTTCGTCACCGCGGCCACGGGTCACGTGATCGGGATGGGGCTGGAGCGCCGCGCCTTCTGCCTGCGCAAGCGCGCCGAGCGTGACCTGGCGGTCTACTTCCCGTCGTTGTCCTCGCGGACCCTGATCTACAAGGGCATGCTGACCACCGGGCAGCTCGAGCCGTTCTTCCCGGACCTGTCCGACCGGGCGTTCGCCACCGAGCTCGCCCTGGTGCACTCGCGGTTCTCCACCAACACGTTCCCCTCCTGGCCGCTCGCCCACCCCTACCGGATGATCGCGCACAACGGGGAGATCAACACCGTGCGCGGCAACCGCAACTGGATGCGGGCGCGGGAGAGCCAGCTCGCCAGCACGGTGATCCCTGGTGACCTGTCCCGGCTGTTCCCGGTGTGCACCCCGGGGGCCTCCGACTCGGCGACCTTTGACGAGGCGCTCGAGCTGCTGCACCTGGCCGGCCGGCCGCTGCCGCACGCCGTGCTGATGATGATCCCGGAGGCGTGGGAGAACCACCCGCAGATGGACCCGGCGCGGCGGGCGTTCTACGAGTACCACTCCACCTTCATGGAGCCGTGGGACGGGCCGGCCTGCGTCACCTTCACCGACGGTCAGCTCATCGGGGCGGTGCTCGACCGCAACGGCCTGCGGCCGGGCCGGTATGCCGTGACCACGGACGGTCTCGTGGTCCTCGCCTCGGAGGCGGGCGTCCTCGACCTCGACCCCGCCACGGTCGTGGGCAAGGGTCGGCTGGCCCCGGGCCGGATGTTCCTCGTGGACACGGCACAGGGCCGGATCGTGCCCGACGAGGAGATCAAGGCGTCGCTCGCTGCCGAGCACCCCTACGAGAACTGGATGCACGCCGGGCTGATCCAGCTGAGTGAGCTGCCCGAGCGGGAGCACGTCGTGCACACCTCGGCCTCCGTCGTCCGGCGACAGCAGACGTTCGGATACACCCAGGAGGACCTGCGAATCCTGTTGTCCCCCATGGCGTCCGGTGCGGAGGCGCTGGGTTCCATGGGGACGGACACGCCGATCGCCGTGCTGTCGCAGCGACCGCGCCTGCTCTTCGACTACTTCACCCAGCTGTTCGCGCAGGTGACGAACCCACCGCTGGATGCGATCCGCGAGGAGATGGTGACCTCGCTGGGCACCACGATGGGGCCGGAGGGCAACGCCCTGGAGGCCGGGCCCGCCCACGCCCGGCAGGTGGTGCTGCCCTTCCCCGTCATCGACAACGACGAGCTCGCGAAGATCGTGCACATCAACGCGGACGGCGATTTGCCCGGCTACGCGACGCACGTGGTCTCCGGTCTCTACGACGTCGCCGGCGGGGCGGACGCGATGCGCCGGCGGTTGGACGAGATCCGGGCCGAGGTGTCCACGGCGATCGCGGAAGGGGCGCACTTCCTGGTGCTGTCCGACCGTGACTCGCACCGCGGGCTCGCGCCCATCCCGTCGCTGCTGCTGACCTCGGCCGTGCACCACCACCTGATCCGGGAGAAGACCCGCACCCAGGTCGGCCTCCTCGTGGAGGCCGGTGACGTGCGGGAGGTCCACCACGTCGCCCTGCTCATCGGCTACGGCGCCGCAGCGGTCAACCCCTACCTGGCGATGGAGTCGATCGAGGAGCTGGTCCGCACCGGCGAGGTCACCGGCGTGACCGCCGAGCAGGCGGTGCGCAACCTGATCAAGGCGCTGGGCAAGGGCGTGCTCAAGGTGATGTCCAAGATGGGCATCTCGACGGTCGCGTCCTACCGCGGCGCGCAGGTGTTCGAGGCGATCGGGCTGGCCGAGGAACTGGTGGACGAGTTCTTCACCGGCACGGTGTCGCGGCTCGGGGGCGTCGGCCTCGACGTGATCGCCGCGGAGGTCGCGGCGCGGCACGGCACCGCATACCCGGAGAGCGGCGCGGTCTCCACCCTGCTGCCGGCCGGCGGGGAGTACCAGTGGCGTCGCGACGGGGAGGACCACCTGTTCGACCCGGAGACCGTGTTCCGGCTGCAGCACTCCACCCGCGCCCGGCGGTTCGACGTGTTCCGGAAGTACACCGAGCGGGTCAACGACCAGTCCCAGCGGGCGATGACCCTCCGTGGGCTGTTCCGGCTGGACCCGGGCGGGCGCCCGCCGGTGCCCCTCGACGAGGTCGAACCGGCCGCCGAGATCATGAAGCGGTTCTCCA
>CAYRLV010000201.1:0-7038 GCA_964425155.1 uncultured Ornithinicoccus sp.
CGCTCCGGGCCTCGCTCGTTCCTCGCTCGTGTCCTCGCACTGTCGTCGCCGCTCAACCGATCCCCACCACCCACTCGGCGTAGAACAGGCCCAGCCCGAGGGCCACCAACAGGCCGGCGATGATCCAGAACCGGATCACGATGGTCACCTCGGCCCAGCCCACGAGCTCGAAGTGGTGCTGCAACGGGGCCATCCGGAAGACCCGTTTGCCGGTCAGCTTGAACGACCCCACCTGGATGATCACCGACAGGGTGATCAGCACGAACAGGCCGCCGAGGATCACCATGAGCAGCTCGGTGCGGGTGAGGATGGCCAGACCGGCGAGCGCGCCACCGAGCGCCAGCGACCCGGTGTCACCCATGAAGATCTTCGCGGGCGAGGCGTTCCACCACAGGAACCCGAAGCACGCCCCCATCAGGCAGGCGGCCACGACCGCCAGGTCGTGCGGGTCGCGCACCTCGTAGCACTTGACGCTCGGGTTGGTCTGGCAGTTCTGGTTGAACTGCCAGATCGCGATCAGCACGTAGGAGGCGAAGACCATCACGCTCGCGCCGGTCGCCAACCCGTCCAGACCGTCGGTGAGGTTCACCCCGTTGCTCGCGCCGGCGATCATGACGTTGGCCCAGATGACGAACAGGACGAGACCCACGACCGGGCCGGCGAAGGCCAGGTCGAAGGCGGTGTCCCGCACCGTCGAGACGTAGGTGCTGGCGGGCGTCCGGTAGCCCTGGTTGGGGAACTGCAGGGCCAGCACGGCGAAGACGACCGCGACCGCCGTCTGACCGACCAGCTTCTGCCCCGACCGCAGGCCGAGGCTGCGCTGGCGGGAGATCTTGATGTAGTCGTCGAGGAAACCGACCAGGCCGAGCCCGGCCATCAGGAAGAGCACCAGCAGGCCGCTCACCGTGACGTCCGTGAAGGTCGCGACGTGCGCCACCGCATACGCCAGCAGCGCCGCGCCGATGAGCACCGCTCCGCCCATGGTCGGGGTGCCGCGCTTGGTGTGGTGCGAGGTGGGGCCGTCGTCGCGGATGAACTGGCCGTAGCCGCGCCGGACCAGGAACTTGATGTAGAGCGGCGTGCCGAAGAGCGCCACCACCAGCGACACCAGGGCGGCGATCAGGACGGCCTTCACGGGGCCGGCTCCGAGGTCGCGGCGCCGCCGGACGCGGACTCCTCCTGCACCAGCCGGTCACCGAGCCAGCGCAAGCCGGCGTCACGGCTGGACTTGAGCAGCACGATGTCCCCCGGCGCCAGCTCGCGACGCAGCAGCTCCTCGGCGGCGTCGGCGTCGGGAACCCAGGTCGACTCGTTGCCCCAGGACCCCTCGTGCCGGGCAGCGGTGTCGATGGCCTTGGCGCCCTCGCCCACGGCCACGAGCCGGGAGATGTTGAGCCGCACGGCGGTGCGGCCGAGCTGGTCGTGCGCGGCGGTCGACTCCTCGCCGAGCTCGAGCATCTCGCCCAGGACCGCCCAGGTGCGCCGGCCCTGGCCCATGGCGGCGAGCGCCTTGAGCGCCGCGCGCATCGAGTCGGGGTTGGCGTTGTAGGCGTCGTTGACGACGGTCACGCCGTCGGACCGCTCGTGGACCTCCATCCGCCACCGGCTGGCAGCCGTGGCCCGGGACAGCGCTGCCGCGACCTCGGCCGGCTCCTGACCGAGCTCGAGGGCGACGGCGGCCACCGCGAGGGCGTTGCCGACCTGGTGCTCGCCGTGCAACTGCAGCTGCACCGGCGCGTCGCCGCGCGGGGTGTGCAGGGTGAACCCGGGCCGGCCGGCGGCGTCCAACAAGAGGTCGAGGGCGCGGACCTCGGCCTCGGCGGAGGTCCCGACCAGCACGACGCGCGCCTCGGTGCGGTCGGCCATCGCCGCCACGACGGGGTCGTCCGCGTTGAGCACCGCGACACCGTCGGCCGGCAGGGCCTGCACGAGCTCGGCCTTGGTGCGGGCGATGGCCTCCCGCGACCCGAACCTGCCCACGTGGGCGGTGCCGACGTTGAGCACGACGCCGATCCGTGGCGGCGCGATCCCGGTGAGGTAGGCGATGTGCCCGACCCCGTCGGCGCCCATCTCGGCGACGAGATAGCGCGTGGTCGGCGTGACCCGGCAGACGGTGAGCGGCACCCCCACCTCGGAGTTGAACGAGCCCTCGGGGGCCACCGTCTCGCCCCGCGGCTCCAGGACGCGGGCGAGCAGGTCCTTGGTGCTGGTCTTGCCGGAGGATCCGGTGATGCCGACGATGGTCAGGCCGGGCACGCCGTCGGCCACGGCGCGGGCCAGCGCCGCGAAGGCCGCCTGCACGTCCGGCACCACCACGCACGGCAGCTCGGGCACGGGCCGGCTGGTCAGCGCCGCGACCGCACCGGCGTCGCGGGCGCCGTCGACGAACTGGTGACCGTCGGCGTGCTCGCCGATCCGCGCGACATACAGGCTGCCCGGTGCGGCGCGCCTCGAGTCGGTGACGACGGGTCCGTCGACGAGCACGTCCTCGCCGTGCAGCGTTCCGCCGGTGATCGCCGCGATCCGTCGCAGCTGCAGTGGTATCACTCGTTATTCCCGATCGCGTGCTCCCTGGCCCGATCGGCCGGGGTGGTGAAGGTGAGGGGGACCTTGGGCGGGGTGGTGCCCGTCGGCGGGATGCCGTACTCCTGCAGCGCGTAGGTCATCACCTTGGAGAAGACCGGCGCCGCGACGACCCCACCATAGATGCTCGACCGCGGGCGCTGGAGAGTGACCGCCACGATCAGCTTCGGGTCGTCGGCGGGGGCGAAACCGATGAACGAGGCGGTGTAGCCGTTGTAGCCGCCGGTCTCGGGGTCGTAGCGGCTGGCGGTGCCGGTCTTGCCCGCCACCCGGTAGCCCTTGACCTCCGCCTTCGGCGCGGTCCCGTCCTCGCCGACGACACGTTCGAGCATCGAGGTCACGGCCTTGGCGGTCTCCGGGGAGACGACCCGGATCCCGTCGGCGCGCGGGTTCGCCGTGAAATGGCCGTCGCCGTCGGTGGTGCCCTTGACCAGGCGCGGGGGGACACGGACCCCACCGTTCGCGATGGTCTGGAAGACGCCCGCGTCCTGGATCGCGTTCACCGACACGCCCTGACCGTAGAGCACGGTGTAGCGCTGCGAGTCGCTCCACGAGCTCGGCTTGGCGAGCAGTCCGGGCGACTCGCCCGGGAACCCGACCCCGGTGGAGCGCCCGACCCCGAACTTGCGCAGGTAGTGGTAGATCGTCTGCTTGCTCATCTTCTCGCCCACGAGGATCACGCCCATGTTGCTGGAGTGGGCGATCACGCCGGCGAAGGTCAGGTGCAACGTGCCGTGTCGCTCCGCGTCCCGGAACTCGCGGTCGGCCCGCTCCAGCACGCTCGGCACGGTGACGTGCGTGCGAGGGGTGGCGACGCCTTCCTCGATGGCCGCCGCGGCGGTCATCACCTTGGCGGTCGACCCCGGCTCGAACACCTCGGAGAAGGCCCGGTTGCCGAGGTAGCCGGTGGCCTCGCCGATGTGGTTGGGGTCGAACGTGGGGTAGGACGCCACGGCGAGCAGATCCGCCTTCGTGTTCATCACCACGACGGTGCCGGACACGGACCGGGACTTGATCACCTGCTGGGCCAGGGTGTTCTGGGCCATGAACTGCAGGTCGCTGTTGATGGTCAGCCGGACGTCCTGGCCCGGGACGGCGGGCACGTCGGTGTGCTCGCCGGTGGCGATCACCGAGCCCTCGCCCGAGCGCTCGTAGGTCATCTCGCCGGGCTTGCCGGTCAGCTTCTTGTCCAGCATCTGCTCGATGCCGCCCCCGGCCGTCCCGTCGTTGCCCACCCAGCCGATCAGCGAGGCGGCGACCTGGTTGGTCGGGTACTCCCGCTTGGTGGTGCGCTCGCTCGCGATCCCGGGGATGCCGAGGTCGGCCACGTGGTGCCAGGTGAGCGGCGAGACGTCCTTGACCAGGTAGGTGAACCGGGTGCCGGGGTTGGCGCGCAGCCGGATCTCGATGTTCTTCGCCGGCCGGCCCAGGAGTGGTGCCAGGTCCTTCGACGCTCCGTTGATGCCGACCTTGGTGCGCTCGCCGTCGATCACCTTGGTGTACTCGCGGACGGCGGTCGGGTCCGCGACGATGTCCCGCCGCTCCTCGCTCTGCGCCAGGACGACGCCACGCGAGTCGGTGATGGTGCCCCGGAGGGCCGGGATGGTCTCCTTCTGCAGCCGCTGCCCCAACGCCGCCTCGGCCATGGACTTCGCGTCGATGGCCTGCAGCCGGAGCAGCTGGGCCGCGAAGAGGCTGAACACGATGAGCACCGACAACAGCATGAAGCGCATCCGCCGGTGCGGGTGGCCCACCCGTGCGGGCCGACGGCGCGGCCTCCTCGGCGGCCGGGACTCCCGGGCCCGCCCGCGGGGCGGTGTCGACCGACGGCCGGAGCGGCGCGTCGAGCCGCTGCTCCGGGAAGAGCGCTGGGGCGCGCGTCGACCGGTGGCCTTGCGCGACGACGGACGACCCGAGGCTGGTCGGCGTCCCTTCGAAGACCGGGGCGAGCCTGCCCCTCGACCTCGGGGATCCGCCACGTTCCTACCTCTTCGTCGTCGTGCTGTCCTCGTTCCGATCGGCTGTGCCGCTGCCGGCGACCGGGGTGCTGCCCTGTCGCGCCGCGTCGGGTGCCGCGTCGGTCATCAGTCCCTCGTCCGCCAAGCTCGCCCCCTTCGCGGCGACGTCCGCGACCGAGTCCGGGGACGATCCGGCTTGATCGGTCGCTGCGGCCTCCGTGGTGGGGTCCGCGTCGTGGACCACTGTAAAGTCCGGGTTCGGCGTCGCCTTGGTCGCCACGCCGAGGACCTTGCCATCCGAGGTCCGGATGAAGGCGGCGGTCTGTGAGGGCACCATGCCGAGGGCCTTCGCGCGTGTCGCCAGGTGCGCCGGTGACCGTTCCATCGCCAGGTCCGCCCGCAGGCTGTTCTCCGCGTCGGCCAGCCGCCCCGAGGTCGACTGCAGTGCGCTGAGCCGGAACGACGCCTCGGCGCGCGAGGTGTTGAGGACCAGCAGGGCGAGCATGGTGGCGACCAGCAGCCCCGTGCACAGCAGGACGAACCCCGCGCTGCCCTGCCGGGCCGCTCCACCGGTGACGACCCGCAGCGGGGGTGTCGTCCGGCGTCGGTCCCTCGCCGGAGCCCGCAGGCCGGCCCGTGCCGTGGCGCTCATCTGGCTCATCAGTGCGTTCCCTTCGTGCCGGTGGTGGCGCGGATGCGTTCGGCTGCCCGCAGCCGGGCGGATGCCGCTCGCGGGTTCTGCTCGGTCTCGGTGCGGCTGGGCTCCTCGGCTCCCCTGGTCAGCAGCCGCAGGTATGGCGCGTGCTCCGGCAGCTCGACCGGCAAGCCCTCCGGGGTGGTGCTGCGGGCGCCCCCGGTCAGCACCTGCTTGGTCAGCCGGTCCTCGAGCGAGTGGTAGGAGAGCACGGCGATCCGGCCGCCGACCGCCAGATCCTCCACGGCCCGGGGCAGCGCGTCCCGCCACGCCGCCAGCTCGCGGTTGACCTCGATGCGCAGGGCCTGGAAGGTGCGCTTGGCGGGATGGCCGCCGCTGCGCTGGGACGCTGCCGGCACCACGTCGCGCAGCAGCTGCACGAGTCGCGCGGAGGTGGTGAACGGCGCCGTTGCCCGCTCCCGCACCACCGCGGCGGCGATGCGTCGGGCGAAGCGCTCCTCCCCGAAGCCGCGCAGCACGCGCTCGAGGTCGGGCTCCGCATACGTGTTGAGGACGTCCGCGGCGGTCGGCCCCTCGCTCTGGTCCATCCGCATGTCGAGCGGGCCGTCCTGCCGGTAGGCGAAGCCGCGCTCCGGCTCGTCCAGCTGGAGCGAGGAGACCCCGAGGTCGAACAGGACGGCCTGGACCTGCGCGAGTCCCTCGCCCGCGAGCACGGCCGACCACGCGTCATACACCGCGTGCACCGCCGTGAACCGGTCACCGAACGGCGCCAGCCGCTCGCTCGCGAGCGCCAGGGCCTCGCGGTCGCGGTCGATCCCGAGGGCGCGGGCCGCCGGGCACGCGGCGAGGACGGCCTCGGTGTGCCCGCCAAGGCCGAGGGTGCCGTCGACGAAGACCGATCCGGGCTGCTCGAGGGCGGGCGCCAGCAGCTCGACCACGCGGTCGCGCAGCACCGGCACGTGCCGGTCCGCGGCGATCCCGGGTGGCGTCATCTGCGTGGTCCTTCGGTTCGGGGTGGGGAGTGGGCCGGTCGAGTCCGGTCGAGTCCGGTGGTGTCCCTGTGGTCAGGTCTCCAACCGCTTCTGGAGGCTGTGGTGAACTCGGCCCGGCGCCGGGGAAGGGGCGCCGGGACGGGAAGCGGGTGGAGACCTGGCCCCAGGGGGTGGTCGGCTCGCGCTGGGCGTCGTGAGTGGTGGGGGGTGGTGGGTATGGCGGGGTGGGCGCGGCGGGTGCGCCGGTCACAGCAGTCCGGGGATCACCTCCTCGGCCTGCTCGGCGAAGGCCTGCTCGGTGCTGGCCAGGTAGGCCTCCCACGCGGCGGTGTCCCAGACCTCGACGCGCGAGCCGGCGCCGATGACGGTGCACTCCCGGCTCAGGCCGGCGTAGTCGCGCAAGGCGCCCGGGATGGTGACGCGCCCCTGCTTGTCCGGGATCTCGTCGGAGGCACCGGAGAGGAAGACGCGCTGGTAGTCGCGCACCGCCTTGCTGGTCACCGGGGTGGTGCGCATCGTCTCGGCCATCCGGGCGAACTCGTCCATCGGGAAGACGTAGAGGCAGCGGTCCTGACCGCGGGTGATGACCAGCCCGTTCGCCATCCGCTCGCGGAACTTGGCCGGGAGGAACAGCCGGCCCTTGTCGTCCAGGCGAGGGGTGTGGGTGCCGAGGAACACGGGTGGTCCTCCCCTCCTCGCCCGGGCCGAACCGGCCCACTTGCCTCCGTGGTCCCCCACTTTACTCCACTTCCCCCCACATGCAACCGTCGGGAGGCCTTCTTCTGCCCCAATTTCGCGATATTTACGCAGGTCAGCGGCCGTGGAGGAAGGTGGAGGGGATTCTCCCGCC
>CAYRLV010000202.1:0-7006 GCA_964425155.1 uncultured Ornithinicoccus sp.
GTGCCGGTCGCTCGGTCGTGCTGGTCGACCAGGAGTCGTGGCGCAACCTGGGCGGGCAGGCGTACTGGTCCTTCGGCGGCCTGTTCCTCGTCGATTCGCCCGAGCAGCGTCGGATGGGCATTCGCGACAACCACGAGCTGGCCTGGCAGGACTGGTCCGGCTCGGCCGGCTTCGACCGGGAGGACGAGGACGCCTGGGGCCGGCGCTGGGCAGCGGCCTACGTCGACTTCGCAGCCGGCGAGAAGCGGACCTGGCTGCGCGAGCGTGGGGTGCGCTTCTTCCCTGTCGTCGGCTGGGCCGAGCGCGGCGACGGCACCGCGACCGGGCACGGCAACTCGGTCCCGCGTTTTCACATCGTCTGGGGCACCGGCCCGGGACTGCTCGAGCCCTTCGTCCGCGAGGTCCGCGAGGCAGCGCGAGCCGGCCGGGTCCGGGCGGCGTTCCGCCACCGGGTCGACGAACTGGTGGTCACCGACCGTGCCGTGACCGGGGTCCGCGGCCGGGTGCTGGCCGCATCCGACGCGCCGCGCGGCGCACCGAGCAGCCGGGACGAGGTCGGCGAGTTCGAGCTCACCGCCCAGGCCGTCGTGGTGACGTCGGGCGGGATCGGCGGCGACCACGACCTGGTCCGGGCGAGCTGGCCCGACCGGCTGGGGACTCCGCCGGCGGACCTGCTGACCGGTGTCCCCGCATACGTCGACGGACGGATGCTGGCGATCAGCGAGGCGGCGGGTGCGCGGGTGGTCAACCGCGACCGGATGTGGCACTACGTGGAGGGAATTCGCAACGTCGAGCCGGTGTGGCCGGGCCACGGGATCCGGATCCTGCCCGGCCCCTCGTCGGTCTGGTTCGACGCGACCGGCCGGCGGCTGCCCGCGCCGAACTTCCCGGGGTTCGACACGCTCGGGACCCTCACGCACCTGCGGTCGACCGGCCACGACCACTCGTGGTTCGTGCTGACCCAGCGCATCATCGAGAAGGAGTTCGCCCTCTCCGGATCGGAGCAGAACCCCGACCTCACCGGCAAGGACCTGCGGTTGCTGTCCGCCCGCGTCCGGCCGGGGGCACCCGGGCCGGTGCAGGCCCTCCTCGATCGCGGCGAGGACTTCGTGGTCGCCGACACCCTGCCCGAGCTGGTGGCCGGCATGAACGCCCTGACCGCGGAACCGTTGCTCGACCCCGGGGAGATCGAGCGTCAGATCCGTGCCCGGGACCGGCAGCTCGACAACCACTTCGGCAAGGACGCGCAGGTGACTGCGCTGCGCGGCACCCGTGCCTACCGGGGTGACCGGCTGATCCGCACCGCGCCGCCGCACCGCATCCTCGATCCCGGTGCCGGGCCGCTCATCGCGGTCCGGATGAGGGTGCTCACCCGCAAGACGCTCGGCGGCCTCCAGACCGACCTGTCCGGGCGCGCGCTCGACGCCGCCGGTGAACCCGTGCCGGGCCTCTTCGCCGCCGGTGAGGTGGCCGGGTTCGGGGGCGGCGGGATGCACGGCTACCGCTCGCTCGAGGGGACCTTCCTGGGCGGTTGCCTGTTCTCTGGTCGCGCGGCCGGCCGCGCGGCTGCGACAGTGGTGGCATGAAGAACCGCAGCACCGGCGAGCTGGGTGAGGTGGCGCGACCGCGGCGGACGTCCGACGGTGAGCACCCCGACCCCGTGCAGAGCGTCAGCTGGGGGCTGCGCGTCGCCTCGGCGTGGGCGATCCGGTTCCTGGCCGTCGCGGCGGCGGTGTTGGTGGTCGTCTGGCTGCTCAACCGGGTCGCGCTGCTGACCGTCGCCGTGACCATCGCGGTCATGGTCTGCGCGCTGCTGCAGCCGGCTGTCGCCTGGCTGGCGCGGCACCACGTGCCGCGCCCGCTCGCAGCCGTCGTGGTCTTCGTGCTCGGCTGTGCCCTCCTGGGGCTCGCCGGGTGGTTCGTGGTCTCCCAGATCGCCGACAGCTATGGCACCCTTGGCGACCAGCTCGGGAAGGCGGGCGACTCGATCCGCACCTGGCTGGTCACCGGGCCGCTCGACCTGTCCCAGCAGCAGGTCGACGACTACGCGACCCAGCTCGGGGACACCATCCGGGGCAACCAGAGCACCCTGGTGTCGGGAGTCTTCGCCACGGCCACCAGCGCGCTGGGGGTGCTGTCCGGGGCGGTCCTGTGCCTGTTCGCGCTGCTGTTCCTGATGCTGGACAACGGGTCGATCTGGCGGTGGTTCGTCCGGATGGTGCCGGAGGACGCCCGGCCCCCGGCCGAGGAGGCCGGTCACGTGGCCTGGCGCACCCTCGCGCGCTACATGCTGAGTCTGGTCCTGCTCGCCGTCATCAACGCCGGCACCATGGTCGTGATCATGCTGATCGCCGGGATGCCGATGGTCGTGCCCTTGGGTGTGCTGCTCTTCCTCGGCTCGCTCATCCCGCTCATCGGGATCATGGTGGCGGGAGCCGTGGTGGCCCTCATCGCCCTCGTCGCCGTCGGGCCGACACTCGCCGTCGTGATGGTGGTCTCGCTGATCCTCACCGTGCAGCTCGAGGGCAACCTGCTCAACCCGTGGATCCTGGGCAAGGCCGTGGAGATCCACCCGCTCGCCATCCTCGTCACGGTGACCGGCGGGACGCTGCTCGGTGGCATCTTCGGGGCGTTCGTGGCGGTGCCGCTGGTGGCGGTGGTCAACAACGTGGCCCAGACCGTGCGACGTCGGCGGGAGCAGGCGATCCACCCGGTCGCCGATCCGCCCGGCGCGCCCTGAGGCTCACTCGAGGAAGTCGGCGACCACGTCCCGGGCGTGCGTGCTGCGGGCCTGGGTCGCGTGGCCGGCGCGGGGGATCACGACCAGCCGGCTACCCGCGATCTGCCGGTGGGCGCGACGGGCCCACGCGACGGGCGTGGACAGGTCGCGTGCGCCCGCCAGCAGCAGCGTGTCGACCCCGCGCACGCGCAGCTGGGCGGGAGGTGCGGCCGGGTCGGCGGTGCGTGGCCACCACTGGCAGGTCCGCATCACCCCGTTGCCCCGGGCGGTCCCGGCGTCGAACGGCCACAGCCGGCCGGCGGGCAGCCCGGCCACGGAGTCCTCGACGGCAGCCGCGCGCCGGGCGGGAGGGGAGTCCGCGCCACCCCAGGGGAAATCCAGGTCGAGGCAGAGCGTCGCGGCGTGCAGTCCCGAGGACAGCTGCTGCGCGGGGCCGGACGACCCGTCCTGCCATCCCCGCACCAGCGCTCGCAACGCGCCCTCGTCGCCCTCGTCGCCCTCGTCGCCGTCGTCGCCACCGGCGGCGGCGTGCAGGGGAGCGAACAGCGGCGCGAAGTCCGGTTGCACCACCGACATCAGCGACACCACGTCCAGCAACGCCGGCCCCAGGTCGGGGGAGCGGGCGACCACCGTGTGGATCTCCTGGGCGGGGTCGCCCTCGCAGGCGCGCGCCCGGCACGCCGACCGCAGCACCCGCGCGACGTCGGGGTAGACGTCGGTCATCCGGGCGTCGAAGCCGGTGACGGGCACGACCGAGTCCAGCACCAGCCGGTCGACGTGGCCGGGGTGCGCGGCCGCATACCGAGCGGCGACGTAGCTGCCGTAGGAGACCCCGTCGATCGACCACGACCGCACCCCCAGGGCCCGGCGCAGGTCGTCGAGGTCGGCCACCGTCGCGGCGGTGGAGTACTGCGCCCGGGACGGGCCCAGGCGGTTCCCGCAGGCCCGGACCGCACCCTCGCTCGGCACCTCGAGGTCGGACATCCCCAGCTGTGCCTGCAGATCGGGGCAGTCGAGCGCGTCGGCGCCGGTGCCGCGCTGGTCGACCAGCACGATCCGATAGCGGTCGGCGACGGCCGAGAGCGACGGCAGCACCCTGGTCGCCATGCCGGCCCCCGGCTGGCCCGGGCCACCGGTGAGGAACAGCAGGGTCCGCGGGGCGTCCGGCTTCCCCGCGACGAGGACGGGAAGGTCGAGGGTGTCGTCGGTGTCTGGCGAGCCGGGGACGCGATCGAGGGGCACGGTGAGCGTGCCGCACTCGTATGCGGTGTGCTCCGCTTCCCGGCAGGCCGCCAGTCCCGACCACCTCGCCGATGTGCCGGGCACGGGCCGGGCGGTCACGGTCGCGCCCGGTGACGGTGAGGAGGTCTCCGGCGCGGGCGAGCCGGAACAGCTCGCCGCCAGGACGCACGCGAGGGTGACCGCCGCGCCCAGCCAGCGACCCCGCATACGCACTCCCGTCGGTGCCCGCCCGGGGTGACCTCCGGGCGCGGGCAGGGTGTCATGGCAGCACATCGGTCGGCCACAGGCAACCAGCGGGCCGGGGCGGTCGGGCACACTGGACCCAGCGCCACCGCGGACGCGATGACGAGGACGAGGCCCCACTTGGGAGGCGAGATGACCGAGCCGGTCCCCGACGCTGGACGGGCGTGGCGGATGCTGGCCACCGCGACCATCGGCTTCGCGCTCAGTTTCTGGGCATGGAACCTGATCAGCCCGCTCGGCAGTCACTACGCGGACCAGCTCGATCTCAGCCCGTTGCAGACCTCGCTGCTCGTGGCGGTGCCGGTCCTGGTCGGCTCGGTGGGCCGGATCCCCGCCGGCGCCCTGACCGACCGGCTCGGCGCGCGACTGATGTTCCCGCTGGTGTGCGCGGTGACGATCGTGCCGGTCCTGTTCCTCGGGCTGTTCGGCAGCAGCTACCCGGCCCTGCTCGTGGGCGGCTTCTTCCTCGGCATCGGTGGGACGTCGTTCGCGGTCGGTGTCCCGTTCGTCAACTCGTGGTTCCCGCCCGAGCGGCGCGGCACCGCCATCGGCATCTTCGGTGCCGGCACCGGCGGCACCGCGGTCTCGGCGTTCAGCACCGTGCACATCGTCGACGCCTGGGGCGAGCGGGCGCCGTTCCTCATCGTGGCGGTCGTCCTGGCGGTCTTCGCGGTGGCCAGCTGGTTCCTCCTGGAGAACCCGCCCGGCCGACCCTCCCCGGTGAGCGGGTCGGCCGTGGCCCGCGTCTGGGCCACGATGCGGCGGCCGGTGACGATGCAGCTCGCGCTGCTCTATGCCCTGGGGTTCGGCGGCTTCGTCGCGTTCAGCGTCTACCTGCCCACCAACCTGATCAACACCTACGACCTGACCCCGAGCGACGCGGCGCTGCGCACCGCGGGATTCGTCGTGCTCGCGGTCGTGGCGCGCCCGGTCGGTGGCGTCCTGTCCGACCGCTACCACCCCGTCCCGGTGCTGCTCGCCTGCTTTGTCGGTTCGGGGTTGTTCGCGGCGCTGGCCGCGCTGGAACTGGAGCTGCTCCCTGCGGGCACGGTCGCCTACCTCGGCCTCGCGCTGCTGCTCGGTATGGCGTCCGGTGCGGTGTTCGCGCTCGTGTCCCGTCTCGTCGAACCGTCGGCCGTCGGGTCGGTCACCGGCGTGGTGGGTGCGGCCGGTGGCTTGGGTGGCTTCGTGCCGCCTCTGGTCATGGGCAGCATCTACGGCGCGACCGACAGCTACGCGATCGGCCTCGGGCTGCTGGCGGTGGCGTGTCTCGCCGTGGCGCTGTTCACCTGGCGGGTCTTCGGGGGTGAGCGCGAGCGCCAGCCGGCGGACGCTCGCTGAGACCACGAGGCTCCTGGCCGCCGGGCCCCGAGCACCGCTTAGGGTCGGGTCATGACACTCCTGCGCACGGTGCGACGCAAGGCCTACACGGCGGCCCTGCTCGCGTTTCGGGCGTTGCCGCCGGTGGTGCGCCGGTTCCTGGTGCGGCTGGGCACACCCGGCTACACGGTCGGGGGCGTCTGCGCCCTGGAGCACGACGGCCACCTGCTCTTCCTGCGCCAGCCGCACCGGCTCGGCTGGAGCCTGCCCGGCGGGCTGCTCGAGCGCGGTGAGACCCCGGCGCAGGGAGTGGTGCGCGAGATCCGCGAGGAGACCGGAATCGTGGTCGAGCTCGGGGAGCCGTTGGCGACGGAGGTCCACGCCGACGTGCTCCGGGTGGACGTGATCTTCCGGATGCAGGTGTCCGAGCGTCCTCCCGTCGTGGTCGGCGGTGAGGCCAAGGCCTATCGCTGGATGCGTCCGCAGGACGTGCCGGAGGTGGACGACTCGACCGAACGGATCCTGGAGGTGCTGGCGCGCCCCCATGACGAGGCGAGCCGTCAGGGCCGGGTCGTCACCGCCCGCGGGTCGTCGTGAGCGGGACGGCCGGGTGTGTCTGAGGATCAGCGCCAGCACCTGGCGGGCGTGGTGCTCGCCGCCGGGCTCGGCACCCGGCTGCGTCCGCTGACCCTGCTGCGGCCCAAGGCCCTGTGCCCCGTCGGCGGGGTGCCGCTGGTCGACCACGCGATCTCCCGCGTCACGCGGCACACCGGCCCCGGGCCGGGACGGATCGCGGTCAACGCCCACCACCTCGCCGACCAGCTGGTGGCGCACCTGGGCGGGGCCGTGCACACCTCGGTCGAACAACCCGAGGAGCTCGGCACGGCAGGAGCCTTGGGTGCCCTGCGGGAGTGGCTGGACGGTCGCGACGTGCTTCTCACGAACGCCGACGCCTGGCTGCCGGGTGGGCTCGACCCGCTACTGGACGGCTGGGACGGTGAGCGGTGCCGCCTGCTCGGCGTGGACCTGGGCCGTCCGGCCGACTTCGGCACGATGCGCTACGTCGGTGCCTGTCTGCTGCCGTGGCACGACGTGCGAGGACTGAGTCCGGAGCCCACCGGGCTGTATGAGGTGCTGTGGCGGCGGGCGGAGGCGGAGGGTCGGCTCGAGGTGGTGCCGGGCCGCGGGACGGCGATCGACTGCGGCACACCCGCCGACTACCTCGCGGCCAACCTGGACGCCTCGGGCGGGGCCAGCGTGATCGGTGACGGTGCCGTCGTCGAGGGGTCGCTGGAGCGCGCCGTGGTGTGGGACGGCGGCTACGTCGGTCCCGACGAGCACCTCGTCGACGCGATCCGGGCCGGCGACCGCGACCACCCCGTCACGGTGCGGGTCGGCCGAGACCACCCCGACGCGGCCCGGGCAGGCGCCAGCGACCGACCCGAGACGGGGCGGGCGGCG
>CAYRLV010000203.1:0-6982 GCA_964425155.1 uncultured Ornithinicoccus sp.
CGCGAGTTCGTCATGCAGGACTCCTCCTCCTTCGACGTCGACGACGCCGGGCTGGAGCGCTCCTACGCCGCGCACCGCGGGGCCTACGTGCGCATCTTCGACCGGCTCGGCTTCGACTACGTCATCGTCAAGGCGATGAGCGGGGCGATGGGCGGATCGGCCTCCGAGGAGTTCCTCGCCACCGCGCCGAACGGCGAGGACACCTACGTGCGCTGCGACAGCTGCGACTACGCCGCCAACGTCGAGGCCGTGCGGGTGCCCGTGCCGGAGGCTGTCGCGTATGACGACGCGCCGGCCGCGCACGTCGAGGACACCCCCGACACCCCCACCATCGAGACGCTGGTGGACCACCTCAACGCGGCCTTCCCGCGGGAGGATCGTCCCTGGACCGCGGCGGACACGCTCAAGAACGTCGTCGTCACCGTGGTGCACCCCGATGGCACGCGCGAGCCGCTCGCCATCGGCGTGCCTGGTGACCGGGAGATCGACGAGAAGCGCCTCGGCGCGCAGCTCGAGCCCGCCGAGCTGGCCCCCTTCGAGGCCCAGGACTTCGAGGCCAACCCGGCGCTGGTCAAGGGCTACATCGGCCCCGGGGTGCTCGGTGCCGAGCGGGACAGCAAGATCCGGTTCCTGCTCGACCCGCGGGTGGTCGAGGGGACCCGGTGGGTCACCGGCGCCGACGCCGACGGGCGGCACGTGCTGGACCTGGTGGCCGGGCGCGACTTCACCGGTGACGGCACCATCGAGGCCGCCGAGGTCCGCGAGGGCGACGCCTGCCCGCAGTGCGGCGGGACGCTGCACACCGCCCGGGGCATCGAGATGGGCCACATCTTCCAGCTCGGTCGCCGCTACGCCGACGCCCTTGGCCTGCAGGTCCTCGACCAGAACGGCAAGCTGGTCACGGTGACCATGGGGTCCTACGGCTTCGGTGTGAGCCGGGCCGTGGCCGCGGTCGCCGAGGGCACCCACGACGAGCTCGGCCTCGCCTGGCCGCGCGAGGTCGCCCCGGCCGACGTCCACCTCGTCGCCACCGGCAAGGACGAGTCGGTGTTCGCCCGCGCCGACGAGATCACCGACGCCCTGGTGGCACGAGGCGTCACGGTGCTCTACGACGACCGGCGCAAGGTGTCCCCGGGAGTGAAGTTCAAGGACGCGGAGCTGCTCGGGATGCCCACCATCATGGTGGTCGGCAAGGGTCTCGAGCAGGGCTCGGTCGAGGTGCGCGACCGGCGCACCGGCGACCGGCGCGAGGTCCCCGTCGACGCGGCCGTCGACGAGGTCGTCGCGGACGTGCGGGGCCGCTGATGGTGCTCGACTCCGACCGGGTGCTCGGCCGCACGTCCGTGCGCGCCGTCATCTTCGACTGGGGCGGCACGCTGACTCCGTGGCACGAGGTGGACCTGCCCGAGCAGTGGCGCGTCTTCGCTCGCGAGGTCCATGGCGTGCCGGTCGGTTCACCGGACGTGCCCGACGCGGAGGTCGCCGCGGCGGAGCGGCTGGCCGCGCAGATCCTCGAGGTGGAGCGGGCGGCCTGGCGGGACGGTCGTGAGGCCCACTCGAGCGCCACCCTGGAGGGCGTGCTCGACGCTGCGGGCATCGACCCGGCGCACGATCGGCACCATCTGGCGCTCGCCGCATACCGACGGTTCTGGGAGCCGCACACGCACACCGATCCCGACGTGCGCCCTCTGTGGGAGGCGTTGCACGACAGGGGAATTCGAGTCGGTGTCCTGTCCAACACGATCTGGAGCCGGGACTACCACCGGGAGATCTTCGCGCGGGACGGCGTGCTCGACCTGGTCGACGGTGACGTCTACTCGTCCGAGATCGACCACGTCAAGCCGCACCCGGAGGCGTTCCATGCCGCGTGCGCGGCCGTCGACGTGCGGCCCGGCGAAGCGGTCTACGTCGGTGACCGGTTGTTCGAGGACGTGCACGGCCCCCAACAGGTCGGCATGCGCGCGATCTGGATCCCGCACTCCGACCTGCCCGCCGAGCAGCGGGTGCCCGTGGACGCGACGCCCGACGCCGTGGCGCAGCGGCTCGGCGACGTCCTGCGGATCGTCGAGGGCTGGTGAGGCGCGATCGCGGCCGGTCACACCCCGTGGGCCAGGGCGCGACGTAGTCCGGCGACGTCGGTCACCGGCGCGTCGCAGACGAACCCGCGGCAGACGTAGGCCGCGGCACCGCCGTCCACGAGCGGACGTCCCGCCAGCAGGGGCAGACCGGGCTGGTCGGGTGCCCCGTGCGCCAGCACGAGGCCGGGGGAGTCGCTGCCGCGGGCGGTGGCCACCAGGTGCCCCGCAGCCGCGTCATCGCCGACGACGGCCACCTGCAGGGGTCCGGTCGCGGCCGCCTCGGCGACCGCCAGGCTCCACCCGGCGAACCGCGGGTCCCGTGTGGCGACCGTCCCGGCGGCACTCGTCGCGGCCTCGGCGGCCTCCCGGTGCCGGGTCGACCCGGTGAGCGCGGCGTAGGTGAGCAGGGCCCCGGCGAGGGCTGCCGTGCCGGAGGGCTCGGCGCCGTCACCCTGGCTGGTCGGCCGGGCGAACAGCTCCTCGGCGTCGTCCGCCGTGTCGTGGAAGCTTCCGCTCTCGTCGCGGAAGTGCGTGAGCGCGACCTCGAGCACCTCGCCGGCCGCCGTGAGCCAGCGCGGCTCGGACCTGGCCTGGTGCAGGGCCAGCAGACCCTCGGCCACGTCGCCGTGGTCCTCGAGGACAGCCGCGGCGGTGCCGGCGACGCCGTCCCGAGACGCGCGCCGCCACCGGCCCTCGACCCGATGGACGCCGAGCAGGAGCTCGGCGCACTCGCTCGCGGCGGACACGAGCGCCGGGTCATCCAGGACCGCCCCGGCTTCGGCCAGAGCGGCGATCGCCAGCCCGTTCCACCCGGTCACGACCTTGTCGTCGCGTGCCGGCTGCGCGCGCGAGGCGCGCGCAGCCCACAGCCGCTCGCGCGCCTTCGCCCACCACGCCGGGTCGTCCGGGTCGGTGCGCAGCTGCAGGGTCGACGTGCCCTGCTCGAAGGTGCCGGCCTCGGTGACGGTGAGCAGCTGCGCTGCGCGACGTCCGTCGTCCGGCCCCAGCACCTCGATGAGCTGGGCAGGGGTCCAGACGTAGGTGAGCCCCTCCACGCCGTCGGTGTCCGCATCGAGGGCAGAGGCGAACCCACCCTCGCGCGTGCGCAGGTCGCGCAGCAGGAAGGCGGCGGTCTCCCGGACCACCCGCAGGGCCAGGTCGGAACCCGTCGCACGGTGCAGGTGCAGGTAGACGCGCAGCAGCTGCGCGTTGTCGTAGAGCATCTTCTCGAAGTGCGGGACCACCCACTGCGCGTCGACGCTGTAGCGGGCGAAGCCGCCGGCCAGCTGGTCGTACATGCCGCCGCGGGCCATCGCCTCGCAGGTCGCCTCGACCATGGTGAGCGCGCGCTCCGAGCCCGTGCGCGCGTGGTGACGCAGCAGGAACTCCAGCACCATGGACGGCGGGAACTTGGGGGCGCTGCCGAATCCGCCGTTGCGAGAGTCGAATCCGTCGGCCAGTTGTTCCTCGGCCCGGGCCAGCTCGGCGTCGCCGATGGCTGCCCGGGTCGGGGGAGCGATGGCGCCACGCAGCGTCTCCGCGATCCTGGCGCCGCTGGCCAGCACCTCCTCCCGACGCTCGGTCCACGCCTCCCGCACCGCCGCGAGCAGCTGCAGGAACTGGGGCCGCGGGTAGTAGGTGCCGCAGAAGAAGGGCTCACCCGAGGGAGTGAGGAAGCAGGTCATGGGCCAGCCGCCGCTGCCGGTCATGGCCGTGGTCGCGTGCATGTAGACGGCGTCGACGTCGGGCCGCTCCTCCCGGTCCACCTTGACCGAGACGAAGTCCCGATTCATCGCCTCGGCGACGTCGTCGTCCTCGAACGACTCGTGCGCCATGACGTGGCACCAGTGGCAGGCGGCGTAGCCGACGGAGAGCAGGACCGGCACGTCGCGCTCCCGAGCCGCGGCGAACGCTTCAGGGCCCCACTCCCGCCAATCCACTGGATTCCTCGCGTGTTGGAGCAGGTAGGGACTGGTCGCGTTGGCGAGCCGGTTGGCCATTCCTGTGACTCCTGACGAGTGGCACGTGCCTCACCGTCCCGTGAGTGAGGCACGCAACCAGCGTACGTCGCTCCGCGCCGTCGCCACGGTGCGCCGACGATGACTTCAGTGACCGGCGTCCGGTCCCGTCGTCCGATGCGCCAGGCCTCGGTATCTGATCCTTCGTCGGCGCGGCCTCAGGTCGATCGCGTTCGTCGCTGTCGACGCGCGGCGCGACGAAGCCGTCCGCGAAAGTGGGGGACCGCAGCCCGTCGAGCTCGAGCGGATCTCTGCCAACCGCGCGAGCTGTGGGCCGTCGAGCCGCACACGCCCGCTTACTCGGGACGCGTCAGCCCTGCAAGTCGGAGCAGATCCGAGCAGCGGTCGCAGCCGTGAGCGGAGGGCTCCTGATCGATTCGACCCCCGCGAACAGCGCCGTGCGATAGCGCAGTGGCCTTGAGCCCTGATGGGGCTCGAGGTCCAGACTGGCCGGCGGCAGCGGTGTCAGCTCTTTCGGCTCATCCGGGCTACGTGTGAAGAATTCTCGCAAAATCTCACACGTGATTCGGACCTGTCAGATGCTTCGACACGTCGTCGAGGGCTCGGCTCAGCGTGCGGTGGGGTCGGAGGGGCGGTGGGTGAGCAGGGTGCGGACCCGACCCGGACTCCGTCCCGCGTGCTGGCGCATCACCCGGGTGAAGTGCGACTGGTCGCTGAAACCGAGCGAATACGCCAGGCCGGCGAGGTCCGTCTCGCCCTCGTCCAGACGGTGCATCGCACGGCTGACCCGCACCCTGTTGCGGTAGCGGCTGAGGGAGACCCCGGCGTGGTGGCGGAAGGTGCGACTCAGGTGCGCCGGAGAGGTCCGCAACAGGCACGCGAGTGCGACCAGGCTCGCGCTTCCCGGCTCGTCCGCGAGGATCGCCTCCCGGGCCCGGTCGGCGAGCTCGCGGCGTCCTGGCGCGGGTGACTCGTCCGGCTGGCGGCGGACCGCCAACTGGAGGAGGTGCACCACCGCCTCGGCGGCCGCGAAGTCGGGGTCCGCGCCCTGGCGCAGGAGCACGCGGTGGGCCAGCTCCAGCCGGGCGTCCACGCGCACGGCCACGGCACGGCTGGACTCGATCCCGGTGCCGAGTCGACCGTCCGGCAGCGTGATCGACGTGCAGAGGTCGCCACCGACCGGGTGGGCGAAGCGGGTCTCGCGTCCGGGTGCGTGCTGGTAGCCGGTGGTCGGGTCGACCGTGGACCGCTCGCCGTCGCAGCTGACCCGGAAGCGCCCCCGTTGGACCAGGACCACCTGGGCCACCGAACTCGTTTCCGGAGGGGACCAGCCGGCGTGGTGGTCCGCGCACTCCACCTCACGGACGTCGAGGTGCGGGCTGTGCACCACCTGGCGTGTCGTACGCACGTCGTCGACGCTAGCCCGGCCCACCGACACCCGACCGCCACCAGGGCGAGCGCGCGCAGTGCGCATATTCGTTCAAGACCCGCGGGGTGTCCCCGGCCGATGCTCGGATCGTGCTCACCCGCGCCCCCGCCCTCGATCCCGCGCGCCGCCGTGGGTCGATGCTCGCCGTCCTGCTCCTCGGGCAGGCCATGGCCTCGCTCGACGGCTCGATCGTGGCCGTGGCCGCGCCCACGATCCGCGCGGGGCTCCGGGCCAGCGACGCGGACGTCCAGCTCATCGTCTCGGGCTACCTGCTCACCACCGGCGTCCTGTTCGTCACCTGCGCGCGGCTGGGGGACGTCCTCGGACACCGGCGCACCTTCCTGGCCGGTCTGGGCTGGTTCACCCTCGCGTCCCTGCTCTGCGGTCTGGCCGTGACCCCGACCATGCTGGTGCTCACGCGCCTCGTCCAGGCGATGGGGGCGGCACTGCTGATGCCACAGGTCTTCTCGCTGATCCATCGCCACTGGGAGGGAACGGAGCGTCGTCGGGCGATCGGCGCCTACAGCGCGATCCTCGCCCTGGGCGTCGTCCTCGGACAGGTGGGCGGTGGCCTGGTGGTCGGCGCCGACCTGCTCGGCCTCTCCTGGCGGCCGGTGTTCCTCGTCAACGTGCCGATCGGCCTGACCGCGCTCGCGGTCGGGGCGCGGGTCCTGCCGGGAGCCCGGGCCGAGGGGCGTGCTCGGCTCGACGTCCCCGGGGTCCTGCTGCTGACCGTCGCGATGACGGCGATCATCCTGCCGCTGACGGTGGGGCACGACCGGCACTGGCCCGCCTGGACGTGGAGCGTGCTCGTCGCGGGTGTCGTGCTGCTGGGACTGTTCGGCCGCCACGAGAGGCGGGCGAGCCACCCCCTTCTCGACCCCGCGGCGCTGCGGCCACCGGTGGCGCGCTTCGGGATGCCCGCCTGCTGTCTCGTCATGGGCTGCTACGCGGTCTTCCTGCTCACCTTCACCCTGCATCTGCAGTCCCGGCTGGGAGAGTCACCGCTCGAGGCGGGGATCACGTTCGTCCCGTTCGCCGTGGGGTTCGGCGTGCTCAGCCTGACCTGGACCTCCCTCCCGGACGGGCTGCAGCGCTGCCTCCCGGTCGTGGGCCCGATGGTGTTCGCGGTGGGCTCGGTCGTGGCCGTGCTGCTCTGCCGTGAGCAGCGCCCCCCGATCGGTGCCGCGGCGGTGCTCTTCCTCGCCGGCGCCGGGCACGCCGCCGGGTACAGTCCGCTCATCGCCCGCATCACGTCCCGGGTCGACTCCCGCCTCGCGTCGGCGATCTCCGCCCTGAACGCCACCGGGCCGACGCTCGCGGAGGTGATGGCCGTCGCCGGCCTGGGGACGGTCTACTTCGGTGCGCCGAGCTCGGCGGACGGCCTGCTCCGGGTCGCTGCTGCCGTCGCCCTGCTCCTCGCCGTGGCCAGTGCCTGCGCGGCCCTGGCCCTGCGCAGCCACGGTCGCGGCGCGCCGGCGCAGGAGACCGGACCC
>CAYRLV010000204.1:0-6923 GCA_964425155.1 uncultured Ornithinicoccus sp.
GTGGTCTACGGCTACTTCCCCTGCTACAGCGAGGGCAACGACATCGTCATCCTGCACCACGAGGGGGAGGCGAAGGGCACCGAGCGGGTCCGGCTGAACTTCCCGCGGCAGCGCCGCGACCGGCGACTGTGCCTTGCTGACTTCTTCCGCAGCAAGGAGCGGTATGACGAGGACGGCACTCCCGACGTGGTCGCCTTCCAGCTGGTCACCATGGGTCCGCGGATCGCGGAGGAGACGGCGAAACTGTTTGCCGACAACGCCTATCGGGAGTACCTCGAGCTGCACGGACTGTCCGTGCAGCTGACCGAGGCGCTCGCCGAGATGTGGCACGCCCGGGTGCGCGAGGAACTCGGGTTCGGCGCGGAGGACGACGAGGACCTGGCGGGCATCTTCAAGCAGAAGTTCCGCGGGTCGCGTTACTCGTTCGGTTACCCCGCGTGTCCGGACCTCGAGGACCGCAAGGTGTCGGTGGAGCTGCTGGATCCCGAGCGGATCGGCGTGACGCTCTCCGACGAGCTGCAGCTGCACCCGGAGCAGTCGACGGACGCGGTGGTGGTGCACCACCCCGAGGCGAAGTACTTCAACGCCACATGATCCACTCCGCCACGCCCGCCCACGACGTCCCTCGTTCGCGAGCTCGCTCCGACACCTCGCAGGGGTCCCCGGGCATCGACCCCGCGGCACCATGACGCTGCCGAAGGCGGTGCTGTGGGACATGGACGGCACCCTGATCGACACCGAGCCGTACTGGATCGCGGAGGAGCGCGCGCTGGTCGAGGGCGCCGGGGGAGTGTGGACGCAGGAGCACGGCCTGGCCCTGGTGGGCAACGACCTGATGGTGTCGGCGCACTACATCCTCGACCACACCCCGATCGACATGACCCCGATGCAGGTGGTGGAGCACCTGCTGTCCCGGGTGGTCGAGCGCGTCGCCGAGCACACCCCGTGGCGGCCCGGCGCCCGGGAGCTGCTCGACGCGTTGGTGGCGCAAGGGGTGCCCTGCGCCCTGGTGACCATGTCGTGGCGCAAGCTGGCGGACGTGCTGCTCGCCAGCCTCCCGCCGAACACCTTCGCGACGGTGGTCACCGGCGACGAGGTGGACCACGGCAAGCCGCACCCCGAGCCCTACCTGGCGGCCAGCCGAACCCTCGGCGTGTCGCTGGCCGACTGCATCGCCATCGAGGACTCGCCCCCAGGCGTCGCGTCAGCGGTCGCCGCGGGAGTGCCCACCGTCGCGGTGCCGCACGCGGTGCCCATCCCGAGGACCCCCGGCGCGGTCCAGATCCCGTCACTGGCCGGGGTGACCCCGGCGGGACTGCTGCGGCTCGTGAGCTGACCGTGATGCGGCTTCCGTCCCTGCGGGACGAGCTGCAGGACGCCCGTGACCGGCTGGTGGCCTCCGACCCCGGCGGGACCCGGGTGCGGCACGCGGGACGGGCGACCGTGGCCGTCGCCTCGACGCTCGGAGTGGAGTGGCTCGTGGCACGAGCGCTCGGCCAGCCCGCCCTCCAGCTGATGCTGCTCGGCGCCATCGTGGCCATCCCGATGGCCACGGGTATCCGGGAGACCCGACGACGGAACGTCCTGCGCACCGCCGCCCTGTCCCCGGTGGCCGCCCTGCTGGGGGTCACGTCGGCGGCGTTCGCCTCGGAGCAGCACGTCGTCGGACTGGCGGTCTTCGTCGTCGTGTCGTTCGTCGGCGTCTGGGTCCGCAGGTTCGGCCCGCGCTGGTTCCACTACGGCTTCCTGCTCTGGCAGGCCTACTTCTTCACGCTGTTCATCCACCCGCCCCTGTCGTCGCTCCCCGGGCTGCTGGTCGGCGTGGTCGTCGCGACCGTCTGGGTCGCGGTCCTGCTCGCGACCGTGCTGCACGACGACCCCGAGGCCCGGTTGCGTCGGACGGTCCGGGCACTGCGGGCGCGGGCGCGGGCAGCCCTGTCGACCTGCCTCGACGTGCTGGAGGACCCGGGCGACCGTCGGGCCCGTCGTGCCCTACGGGCCCAACGCATCCAGCTCGGCGAGGTCGCCCTGCTGCTGGACGGTCAGCTGTCGGACGAGCGTGCCCTGCCCGAGCGGTTGCCGCCGGCGCGGCTGCGCCGATGGATCGTGGACGTCGAGATCGGCATGGATCGGCTGACCTCCGCCGTGGTGGAGCTGGCCGACCACCTCGAGGACGTCCCGCGGCGACAGCAGGTGCAGGTGCGCGACGTGCTCCGCCAGGTCGCCTGGGCCCATCCCGAGGCGGCGACTGCCGCGATCGAGCAGCTCGAGGCACATGACCCCGTGCCAGCCGCGTCCCTCATCGCCTCGGCCAGCCGGATGCTGGTGCTGACCGTGGAGCAGTGGGACTCCGGGGCGCTCTGGCCGCCCGGCGACGCGGAGGCGGCACCGAGCGGCGCGGGCGCGGACGACTTCGAGCCGGTCGTGCGGCTCACCGGCGGCAACCTCCCGGGGGCCGCCTCCCTGGCCGAACGATCGGTGCGCCGCGACGACGCCGCCAGCTGGTCGCCGTCGCGGCTGCGGCTGACCACTCGGCAGGCGGTGCAGGCCGGCACGGCGGCCGCCCTGGCGATCGTGGCCGGGGAGTTGATCTCGAGCCAGCGGTACTACTGGGCGGTCATCGCGGCCTTCGTCGGCTTCGCCGGCACCGCGACGGCGGGGGAGACGCTGCGCAAGGGCGTGGCCCGGGTCGTCGGCACCGTGGCGGGACTCGTCTTCGCCGTGGCTCTCGCCGACCTGACCTCCGAGGCCACCGTGCTGGCCCTGGCGGTCACGCTGGTCTGCGTCTTCCTCGCTTTCTACCTGCAGGCCATCTCCTACGGCGCCATGATCTTCTTCATCACCGTGCTGCTGGGCCAGCTCTACACGCTGCTGCACACGATGAGCGACCAGCTCCTGGTGGTCCGGCTGGAGGAGACGGCGGCCGGTGCCGCGATCGGGATCGGCGTGTCGTTCCTGGTGCTGCCCGCCGGGACCCGCGCCACCCTCCGTGCCGCCCGCGCGGCCTTCCTGGAGTCCTTGGGCGAGGTGCTCGACGCGTCGGCCGTCAGCCTGGCCGGCGGCCGCCCGGACCGGGACCTGCTGGCCCTGACCATCGAGCTCGACGCGGCGTCCCGCCAAGTCGCCCGCACCGCCCGCGCGCTGACCTACGGGCGCTTCTTCGGGGCGGCGCGAACCGGCATCCAGCACCGCGTGACGATGCTGGGGGTCTGCGCCACCGCCGGACGCGCGCTCTCCGCCGCCGTGTCCCGCGGCCACCTGCGCAGTGCAGCCCTGGACGAGGCGTGCCGCGAGCTCGCGGCCGAGTGCCGGCGCCTTGCCGAGGCGCCCCAGTTGTACCCACCGCCGGACCTTCCCGAGGACTCGGCACCGGTGGCCGCCCGGGTGCGCCCGCTGCTGCAACGCGCCACCGAGGAGGCCACCGACGAGCGGGCCGACGCGCAGACCGAGGAGCAGACAGCACGCGTGGACTCGGGAGCCGGCGAGCTGGGCCCGGCCGCCACCGTGGGCTCGCTCGCCGCCGTCCTGCGGCGGCTGACCGTGGCGCTGGCCCTGCTCGGCCACGAGCCCAGCCGCCGCCCGGAGGCGGAGCTGCCCGCGCTGTCTGCGACGGCCGACCTCCCGGGCCGGTGACCCGGGAACGCGTGAGCCGGCTCGGCCGCGGTCAGCTGCCGGTCACCGGCCGCCCCGCCCGGCGCAGCCAGTAGGCGTAGGTCGCCGCCCCGAGAGCGAGCCCCCATACCGGCCAGAACATCTCCGGCAGCCAGCCCGCGACGTCGTCCATGTCCACGGGGAAGGCGGCGCCGAAGCCGCTGAAGACGGCGAGCCGCACGAACATGAAGCCGGCCGACGTGACGGCCACGCTGACGATCGTCGCGGGGACCACGGCCAGCATGACCGGGACGCGACGACCAGCGAGCCGGGGGACCCACCCCGGGAAAGTCTCGCCCCAGGGACGGACCAGCCCCAGCGTCAGCACCGCGCCGACGACGGCGAACGCGCCGAGTCCTGCCCCGACCGGCGCGATCTCCCGCACGTCCTTCCACGACTCCGCGGTCAGCCCGAGCGGGATGCCCAGGGCCCAGGCGAACCGGGTCACCGCGTAACCCAGGGGAATGGCCACCGAGACGCCGACGGCCCAGCGACCCCAACGAGCGGCTCGCTCCGGTGACTGCCAGCCCGGTCGAGCGGTGCCGGGGCGCTCGGTGCGGTCCGCCGTCCGCAACAGGCGCAGCCCGGACGCGAGGAAGGACAAGCCGCCCAGGGTGATGAGCAGCAGGTTGATCCACGGCCAGTCGTAGGCCTCCGTCGGGGAGACGTCGCGCGCGTAGCCGACGATCCAGCCCACGATGAGCATCGGTGCGTAGCCCAGACCGGCGAGCAACCGGAAGTCCGGCACCACGGTGGCGAGGAACACCCCGAGCACGATGCCCGCCACCGCGGTCCACCGGGCAGCGGCGCCGGTCGACCGGCGTCGCACCAGCCGCAGGGCGTGCACCGCCAGCACCAACGCGGCGGCGGCCACCACCGTGGTGATCCACGCGCCGGCGCGGGGGCTGAACCGATCCATCAGGGACAGGTCGATGCCGTCGCTGCCGCCGGTGTGCCACGGGTAACCGCCGGCCCCCGCCAGCCAGGCGATCCCCAGCACGAGGTACCCGAGCGACCACGCCACGGCCGCGACCGGCGCCCACCTCGCCAGCCGTCCGGGACGTCCGGCCTCATCGCGGTTCGGGACGGATCCGGGTGGGGTCACCGGGATCGACGCGATGGGTCCCTCGGTGCGTGTCGACATCTGTCTCTCCTCCCTGCGGCACCGCGTCGGGGTGCCTGCACCACCACGGTGCGGTCCCGGGCGGGGTGGGCGCGTCGCCCGCAGGTCGTGACGGCATACGCCGCAGGGATGAGTCGCGCGCTCGCGCGCGAGGCAGCTGCCGGGTCAGGCGCCGGGACGCACCAGCCCGCACTCGTAGGCGAGCACCACGGCCTGCACCCGGTCGCGCAGCCCGAGCTTGGTGAGCACCCGGCCCACGTGCGTCTTGACCGTGGCCTCGGACAGGAAGAGCCGTCCGGCGATCTCGGCGTTGGAGGCTCCGGTCGCGACCTGCAACAGCACCTCCCGCTCCCGCTCGGTCAACCGGGCCATGGCGGCGGGCTCATCGCGTGGGGTGGGCAGTTGGTCGGCCACCTGCGCGATGAGTCGTCGGGTCGTCGACGGGGCGATGACCGCATCGCCCCCGTGCACGGTGCGGATGGCGGCGATCAGCTCCTCGGCCGGAGCGTCCTTGAGCAGGAAGCCGCTCGCCCCGGCCTGCAGAGCGGCGAAGGCGTACTCGTCGAGGTCGAACGTCGTGAGCACGATCACCGAGGGCGCGCCGTCGTCCCGGAGCAGCCGGCGAGTCGCCTCGACCCCGTCCAGTCGCGGCATCCGCACGTCCATCAGCACCACGTCGGCCCGCGTCGCCCGCAACAGGTCCAGGGCCTCCAGCCCGTCGGCCGCCTCGCCGACGACACGCAGGTCGTCCTGGCTGTCGACGACCATCCGCATACCGGTGCGGACCAGCTGTTGGTCGTCGACCAGGGCGACGCGGATCGGGTGGTCGGTCATGTCACTCACTGCTGCCTTCCGAGGGGGTGATGAGGGGCAGGGTCGCGTGGACCCGCTGGCCGTGCGGTGCGGCGGGGCCGGTCGCCAGGTGTCCGCCGGCGTGCGCGAGCCGCTCGCGCATACCGGTCAGGCCGCGGCCGGCGCCGGTCGGGTTGCTGACTCCGACGCCGTTGTCGACCACCTCGATCTCCAGCGTCTCGGGTCCCCACCGCAGCGTCACGTCGGCGCGTGCGCCGGCACCGGCGTGCTTGACGACGTTGGTGAGCGACTCCTGCACCACCCGGTATGCCGCGAGCTCACCAGCGCGGTCGAGCTCACCACGGGTGCCGCGTTCACTGAAGGTGACCGGCGTGCCCGCGTCCCGCACCCGAGCCACCAGCTCCGGCAGGCGTTCCAGAGTCGGCTGCGGCGCGGTGACCGCCCGGCCCTCGTCGGGGCCGTGGTCGTGCAGCAGCCCGAGCAGGCCGCGCATCTCGGTGAGCGCCGCGCGCCCGGTGTCCCCCACGGTCTGCAGCACCGGAACGGCCAGGGCCGGGTCCTTGCCGGCGGCGAGCCGCCCGCCCTCGGCCTGGCTCACGATGACCGAGAGGGAATGGGCCACCACGTCGTGCATCTCCCGGGCGATGCGGGCCCGCTCGTCGGACGCCGCCTGCTCCGCCTCGCGCAGCCGGTCCTCCTCCGCGCGGGCCGCCTCCTCCTCGAGGGCCGCGATGTACGCCGTCCGCACCCGGCGGAACCGACCGAGGGCCCAGGGGGCCAGCACGCTGGCCAGCAGCGCGCCGAACACGAAGAGCCGCATGCCCGGGCCGGTCGACGCGTCTCCCACCATCCCGGTGGGGAGATTCCAGAGGCGCACCGTCGTCAGCACCGCGCCGACGCCGCCCGCAGCGAGGGCGAGCCAAGGGCCCGGCGGGCGGGCGTGGGCGGCCGCGGCATACAGCAGGACGGGGAAGACGAGCGCGGACGGGAGCAGGATCGCCGGGATCGGACCGCCCGCGGCGGTGGCTTCGGCGCCGTCCACGTCGGGCACGAGCACGAGCACGAGCATCACCACGGCGGTGATGGCGAAGGCCGGCACCGTCGCGACCCGCCGCAACACCACACAGGCATGCGCGACGGCCAGCAGCACGATGACCACGGCGCGGCCGGCCGCGGACCAGTGGGCGTCGAGCACGAACGGCACCGAGCTGGGCAGCAGGAGCGCGGCCAGCAGCACCGCGAGGGCCGCGTCCACCACCCACGGCCGTCTGCGCAGCCACGCGTCCACGCGCGCCCAGATCAGGGGATCCCCGTCCACCACCCGCATGGTAGAGCC
>CAYRLV010000205.1:0-6916 GCA_964425155.1 uncultured Ornithinicoccus sp.
ACGGCACCGCCACCGAGGTGCTGGCGCAGCCGCGCCACCCCTACACCTGGGGCCTACTCGGAAGCGTGCCCTCGGTCTCCGCCTCCGGAGCCAACCTGCGCCCGGTGCGCGGGCTGCCGCCGAGCCTGCTCAACCTGCCGACCGGCTGCTCCTTCCACCCGCGGTGCGACTTCATGGAACGCGTGCCCGACGGCCGGTGCGCGAAGGAGCTTCCGGCCCTCATAGCCCGCGAGGGCCAGTCCGACCGCGTCACCCGGTGCCATCTCGACGCGCCGGGGGACATCTTCCGGGACGAGGTCGAGCCACGGTTGGGTGCGACCGACACCGAGTTGGCGTCGCAGGCGAGCGAAGGCGACGCGGCGACATCGGACGAGGACGAGAATGAGTGAGCGGATGACCTCCGAGGCGGCGGACGAGTTCCAGCAGGCAGAGCCGGTCGTGCACGATGACACCCCCGCCGACCGCAAGCCGATGCTGGTGGTCAAGGACTTGGTCAAGCACTTCCCGGTCAAGGAGTACTCCGGGCTGTTTCCGACCACCATGCAGACCCGGGCGGTCGACGGCGTGTCGTTCGACGTGGCGCCCGGTGAGACCCTCGGCCTGGTGGGTGAGTCGGGCTGCGGTAAGACGACGACGGGGCGCCTGGTGACCCGGCTGCTCGAGCCCACCGCCGGATCGATCGAGTTCCAGGGCAAGGAGATTGGCCACCTCAAGGAGCGTCAGCTGCGCGGGATGCGCCGCGACCTGCAGATCATCTTCCAGGACCCGTACGGCTCGCTGAACCCGCGCTACACGGTGGGCAACATCATCGGCACCCCGCTCGCCGTCCACAACCTGCTGCCGAAGAACAAGCGCAAGGCCCGGGTGCAGGAGCTGCTCGAGCTGGTCGGACTCAACCCGGAGCACATCAACCGCTACCCCAACGAGTTCTCCGGCGGGCAGCGACAACGCATCGGGATCGCCCGCGCCCTCGCGGTCGAGCCGAAGCTGATCATCGCGGACGAGCCGGTGTCGGCGCTCGACGTGTCGATCCAGGCGCAGGTGATGAACCTGCTGGAGAAGCTGCGCCGCGAGCTGGACCTCGCGTTCATCTTCGTGGCCCACGACCTGGGCGTGGTGCGGCACTTCTGCGACCGGGTGGCCGTCATGTACCTCGGCAAGATCGTCGAGCTCGGCAGCCGGGAGGCGATCTACGGCGCGCCGCAACACCCCTACACCCAGGCGCTGTTGTCGGCCGCCCCCGACCTCAACGTGGTCCGGGGTGCGGTCCCGGAGGAGCGGATCCGGCTGGTCGGTGACGTCCCGAGCCCGATCAACCCGCCGAGCGGCTGCCGCTTCCGGACCCGGTGCTGGAAGGCCCAGGACAAGTGCGCCCAGGAGGAGCCGGCCCTGGTGCCGCGCAACGACAGCGGCGAGCTGCACCCCATCGCCTGCCACTTCGCCGAGCCGAAGACCACCATCGTCGCGGACGCCGCCGACGTCTCCGCCTGAGCGGGCACGATAGGGTCTGACCCCAGCGCTAGAAGACAGCGCCGGTGCGACGACAGCCGCGAAGATGGAGCGGAGCGAGCCTGCGGCCGAGGAGCAGCGGCAGAGGACAGAAGACAGCGCCGGTGCGACGACAGCCGCGAAGATGGAGCGGAGCGAGCCTGCGGCCGAGGAGCAGCGGCAGAGGACGCGGAAGGGGTACGTGTGAGTGTGTCGCTGGGAGACATCGCCGGCATCATCGCGGCGCTGGCCTTCGCCTACCTGGTGTTCCGCTGCGGGTCGCTGATCGGCAAGGCCGGCAAGGTCCTCGACGAGACCCGCGTCGGGGTGCAGGGCGTGTCCGAGCAGACCGTGCCGCTGATCTCGCAGGTCACCGACACGGTCGCGTCGACCAACGAGCAGATCGTGCGGGTCGACGCCATCACCACCCATGTCGCCACCATGTCGGCCAACGTCAGCGCACTGACCTCGCTGTTCGCCGCCACGCTCGGCGGTCCGGTGGTCAAGGTCGCGGCGTTCAGCTACGGCGTGCGCTCGGCGTTCGGTCGCGGCCGTCGCGGCGGCAAGCACCGGAAGGACGGCTGAGGTGCGCCGCGCGCTGCTGGTCCTCGCCGGTGCCGCCGTCGGTGCGGTGGTGGTGCGGCAGCTCTCCCGTGCCGGGCACCTCGACGGCCTGCGCCGGGAGTGGCACGAGACCACCGGGGCGATCCGGGCCGGGATGGCCGAGCGGGAGGCCGAGCTGCGGCACGCGCTCGGCATGGACACCGGGACCTCGGCCGGCGACCCGACCTCGGCCCAGTCGGCCCAGTCGGCCCAGGCGGCGCACGACCTGCTCGCCGACCCCGCGGCCGCGCGAGCTCGCTAGGGCCGCCGGCCCCGCCCTCGCCCCCACCCGCCCTGCTGCCGGGCCACCGGCCACCGGACCACACCGCATACGCTGTGGGGTGGCCCCGCATGCCGACACCACCCCGCCCGCAGACCCCACTGAAGGACTTTCATGGAAACCGCTGAGATCCGGCGACGCTGGCTGCGCTTCTTCGAGGCGAAGGGCCATGCCGTCGTGCCCAGCGCACCGCTGCTCTACGACGACCCGAACCTGCTGTTCGTCAACGCCGGCATGGTGCCGTTCAAGCCGTACTTCCTCGGGCAGGAGACGCCGCCGTGGAAGCGCGCCACCAGCGTGCAGAAGTGCGTGCGCACCGGCGACATCGAGGAGGTCGGCAAGACCAGCCGGCACGGCACGTTCTTCCAGATGAACGGCAACTTCTCGTTCGGCGACTACTTCAAGGCCGACGCCATCGCCTTCGCCTGGGAGCTGCTCACCACCAGCCAGGACGACGGCGGCTACGGGCTCGACCCGGCCAAGCTGTGGGCGACGGTCTACGAGGAGGACGACGAGGCCGCCCGGCTGTGGGTGGAGCAGACCGAGATCCCCGCCGAGCGGGTGGTGCGGCGGGGCAAGAAGGACAACTACTGGCACATGGGCGTGCCCGGCCCCGGCGGGCCGTGCAGCGAGATCTTCCTCGACCGCGGCGCCGACTACGGCCGCGAGGGGGGACCGGCGGTCGACGAGGACCGCTACATGGAGATCTGGAACCTCGTCTTCATGCAGTACGACCTGTCCGCGGTCCGCGCCAAGGACGACTTCGACGTCGCCGGTGAGCTCCCGTCGCAGAACGTCGACACCGGCATGGGCCTGGAGCGGATGGCCACGGTGCTCCAGGGCGTCGACAACCTCTACGAGATCGACGAGGTCTACCCGGTCATCGAGACGGCGGCCGAGCTCTCCGGCAAGCGCTACGGCGAGCACAGCCACCACGACGCCGCGACCAGCCACCCGGACGACGTCCGGCTGCGGGTCGTCGCCGACCACGTGCGCAGCTCGCTGATGCTCATCGGCGACGGCGTGACGCCCGGCAACGAGGGCCGCGGCTACGTGCTGCGCCGGATGCTGCGCCGGGCGGTGCGCTCCATGCGGCTGCTCGGCGTCGACGAACCGTCGCTGCCGCTGCTGCTCCCGGTGAGCAAGGACCGGATGAAGGCGTCCTACCCCGAGCTGGAGCGCAACTTCGAGCGGATCAGCCAGATCGCGTATGCGGAGGAGGTCGCCTTCCGCCGCACCCTCGCCTCCGGCACCACGATCCTGGACACCGCGGTGGAGCAGGTGAAGAGCTCCGGCGGGCACGTCCTCGCCGGCAGCCAGGCGTTCACCCTGCACGACACCTACGGGTTCCCGATCGACCTGACCCTCGAGATGGCGGCCGAGCAGGGACTCGAGGTCGACCAGGACGGCTTCCGCCGGCTGATGACCGAGCAGCGCGAGCGGGCCAAGGCGGACGCCCGCGCCAAGAAGCACGGCCACGGCGACACGCACGCCTACCGTGAGCTGCGCGAGCAGGGCCCGACCGAGTTCCGGGCCTACCTCGAGCTCGACACCGACTCGCAGGTGCGCGGACTGCTGCGCGACGGCGAGCTGGTGCCCGCCGCCACGCAGGGCGAGCAGGTCGAGGTCGTGCTCGAGCGCACCCCGTTCTACGCCGAGTCGGGTGGTCAGATCGCCGACGAGGGCGTCATCACCGCCGACGGCGCGAAGCTGCGCGTGCTGGACGTGCAGCGGCCGGTCAAGGGCCTGATCGTGCACCGGGTCGAGGTGCTCGAGGGGGAGGTGCGCACCGGTCAGGACGTGCACGCCAGCGTCGATCCCGAGTGGCGCCTCTCGGCGTGCCAGGCGCACTCCGGCACCCACGTCGTGCACGCCGCGCTGCGCCAGGTCCTCGGCCCGACCGCGCTGCAGAGCGGCTCCTACAACAAGCCCGGCTACCTCCGGCTCGACTTCGCATGGAACTCCTCGCTCAGCGCGGAGACCCGCAGCGAGGTCGAGGAGGTCGCCAACCTCGCGGTGCGGCAGGACCTTCCGGTCTCGGCGATGGTGATGCCGCTGCCGCAGGCCCGCGAGATGGGCGCCCTGGCGCTGTTCGGCGAGACCTACGACGAGGACGTGCGCGTCGTCGAGATCGGCGGCCCCTGGTCCCGCGAGCTGTGCGGTGGCACCCACGTGCAGCACTCCTCGCAGGTGGGCGCCCTCACCGTCACCGGTGAGTCGTCGGTCGGCTCGGGCGTGCGCCGCCTCGAAGCGTTGGTCGGTATGGACGCGCTGCGCCACCTCGGGCGCGAGCGTGCCCTCGTCGCCGAGCTGACCAGCGCGCTGAAGGTCCGCCCCGAGGAGCTCCCCGAGCGCGTCGCGGCGATGGCCGCCCGGCTCAAGGAGGCGGAGCGGGAGATCGCGACGCTGCACCAGCAGCAGGTGCTCGCCTCCGCCGGCCGGCTCGCGGACGCGGCGAAGGACGTGCACGGCGTGGCCTACGTCGGGCACGACGCCGGGGCCGGCGCCGGCGCCGACGACCTGCGACGGCTCACCCTCGAGCTGCGGAACCGGCTCGGCGACGAGCGGCCCAGCGTGGTCGCGGTCACCGGCGTGGCCAAGGACCGGCCGGTGGTGGTTGTCGCGACCAACCAGCCGGCCCGCGACCGCGGGGTGCGTGCCGGCGAGCTGGTCAAGGTGGCTGCGGGCGCGCTCGGGGGTGGTGGCGGCGGCAAGGACGACCTGGCCCAGGGCGGGGGCTCCGACGCCTCCCGCACCGGCGACGCGCTCGCCGAGGTGGAACGAGCGGTGGGGGAGCGCGTCGGGACGGGCCGCTGACCGTGCGTCGCGGCGTGCGGGTCGGGGTGGACGTCGGCGCGGTCCGGGTGGGCCTGGCCGCGAGCGACCCGGACGGCGTGCTCGCCTCGCCGATCGCCACGCTGGCGCGGGACGAGGAGCAGCACACCGACCAGCACGAGATCGCGCGGGTCGTGCGCGAGCGGTCGGCGATCGAGGTCGTCGTCGGACTGCCGCTGTCACTCACGGGTGAGCGGGGGCAGGCGGCCGGCCTCGCCACGGCATACGCGGCCGAGCTGCACCGTCTCATCCGCGACACACCGGTCCGGTTGGTGGACGAACGGCTCACGACGGTCGATGCTCATCGGCAGATGAGAGGAAGTGGTGTGCCCGGACGTCGGCAGCGCGCGCGGGTCGATCAGGCGGCAGCGGTCCTGATCCTCCAGGCGGCGCTTGACTCCGAGCGCGCCACGGGTCAACCTGCAGGGGTGCTCGTGGGGGGCCGCAAGCCTCGGGCCAAGCGTGCCCGGGCCGAGAACGAAGGTCACTGCTCATGACAGACCCGCGCCTGGAGGAGTCCATCTTCGGCGACCAGGCCGACGAGTCGGCGCCGGACGCCACCGACCCCGACGACAGCCGCACCCCGTGGGAGGACGAGGACGTCGAGGCGGGAGACGACGGCGAGTCCTCGGGACACGGCGGTGGCTCCGGCTCGCGTCGTGGGCGGCGGTGGACCGCCATCCTCGTTGCCCTGGCCCTGGTGGTCGGTGGCGGTGTGGTGGCGGTGAAGTTCATCAGCCCGATCGTCGACTCGATCCGGCACCCCGGCCCGGACGACTACGCCGGCGGTGGCACCGGGCAGGTGACGATCGTCATCAAGCCCGGTGACAGCGGCACGACCATCGCCAACACGCTGCAGCGCGCCGGCGTGATCAAGACGGTCGACGCGTTCAACGAGGAGGCGTCGAACGAGCCGGCCTTCGGCTCCATCGCGCCGGGCACCTACCAGTTGCGCAAGCACATGAGTGCGCACGCCGCGCTGACCCTCCTGCTCGATCCGCAGAGCCGTGCGGTGACCAAGGTGACCATCCGCGAGGGCCTGTGGAAGAGCGAGATCTTCGAGCTGCTGTCCGACAAGACGGGCGTGCCGCTGTCCAAGTACAAGAAGGTGACGCCGGAGAGCGTGAACCTGCCCAAGCAGGCCAAGGGCAACTTCGAGGGCTACCTGTTCCCGGCCACCTACTCGTTCTCGCCGGGCACGACCGCGACCCAGCAGGTGCGTGAGATGGTGCTGAAGGCGCGCAGCGAGCTGAAGCGGCTGGGTGTCCAGCCGGAGGACTACGAGCGGACCCTCATCGTGGCCAGCATCGTCGAGGGGGAGGCCAAGGCCCAGACCGACCGGCCCAAGGTGGCGCGGGTGATCGAGAACCGCGTGGCCAAGGGGATGAAGCTGCAGATGGACTCGACGGTCCACTACCTCGCGCAGGAGCGCGGCCGGGCCGGGACCAGCGACAAGCAGCGGTCCAGCTCGAGTCCCTACAACACCTACAAGCACAAGGGCCTGCCGCCGGGGCCGATCAACAACCCCGGCGCGGCGTCGATCGAGGCCGCCGCGCACCCGGCCAAGGGCTCCTGGCTGTACTTCGTGGCGGTCAACCCGGCCACGGGGGAGACCCGGTTCGCCACGACCTACCAGGAGCAGCAGAAGAACGAGAAGCTGTTCCAGAAGTGGTGCCGGGCCCACAAGGGGCAGTGCTGAGCGGCGACGAC
>CAYRLV010000206.1:0-6893 GCA_964425155.1 uncultured Ornithinicoccus sp.
CATCGCGCTGCCGACGGCCAAGGCGGCCCGGCTCGCGCTGCGCACCCAGCAGGTGATCGCCTACGAGACCGACGTGACCAAGACGGTCGACCCGTTCGCCGGCTCCTACGTCGTCGAGTCGATGACCGACGACCTCGAGGAGGAGACCCTCGCGCTGATGGCGGCGGTGGAGGACCGCGGCGGCGCGGTCGCGGCCATCGAGCAGGGCTTCCAGAAGGAGGAGATCGAGCGCAGCGCCTACCGCACCGCGCTCGAGATCGACGCCGGCAGCCGCACCGTGGTCGGGCTGAACGCCTACACCGTGGACGAGGAGGAGCCCTACGAGCCGCTGCGCGTCGACCCCGCCATCGAGGCCGAGCAGGCGGAGCGGCTCGCCTCGTTGCGACGGGAGCGCGACGGGGACGCGGTGGAGCGGGCGCTGGACGCCCTGCGGGCCGCGGCCGGCGGCACCGACAACGTGCTCCTCCCGATGCGCGAGGCGCTCGCCGCGCGGGCCACCGGGGGCGAGGTCGCGCACGCCCTGCGCGACGTGTGGGGCCTGTACGTTCCGCGGGACGCGTTTTGAGGCTGTTCCGGCGGGGTTCCAGGACCCTCGTCTCCGGCGCCGCCGTCCTGGTCGTCCTGCTGGCCGTCTGGCTCAGCGGCGGCTTCGGCGGAGGCGGTCTCGGGGACGCCCCCGGGTCGGCCCAGCAGCAGTCGACGCAGCAGGACCCGCCGCGGTCGGACGCCGATCAGGGCAGCGAGGGCGGCACGACGCGGCAGGACGACGGGCTCGGCACGGTCGCGTATGACGCGCTCCCACCAGAGGCGCACGACACCATCGAGCTGATCGACGCCGGTGGCCCCTACCCCTACCACCAGGACGACGGCACCTTCCAGAACCGGGAGGGGCTGCTGCCGCAGCAGCCGAGCGGCTACTACCGCGAGTACACCGTCGAGACACCGGGCTCCGAGGACCGCGGTGCCCGCCGAATCGTCCGGGCCCGCGACGGCACGCTCTACTACACCGACGACCACTACCAGTCCTTCCGGCGGGTGCTGCGATGAACGGCGACGCGTGCGGCGACCGCGAGACCGTGGAGGAGCAGCTCGTCGCGGTGCTGGCCGGTGAGCGACCCGGCACCGTGCTGCGGGCGACCGGGGTCTCCGCGCCGACCGGGGGGCTGGAGGCCGGGCGGGCGGAACGGCTGGCGGCGCGGGCCGGCTGGCGCGCGGTCCGGCTGGAGACCACCGGCGTGGCCGACAAGGCGGCCCTGCTCGCCCGCGTCCAGCAGGACCTCGCCCTGCCGGACTGGTTCGGCCGCAACTGGGACGCCCTGGCCGACGCCTTGACCGAGGTGGGACACCCGGTGGGCACGTTGCTGGTCTGGACCGGGTGGTCCGAGCTGTCCGAGGCCGACCCCCAGGCCTTCGCGACGGCACTCGAGGTGCTGGCCGAGCGGTCCACGACGACGGACGGCGGCCGCTTCGCCGTGGTGCTCGCACCGCCGTCGCCCGCCGCCCGCGCGGACCGACCGGGGAGCCGCCGGTAGGCTCACCCGTCGTGAGCACACCCCTCGTCTCCTCCCTCGTCGCTGCCGTCGACACGCGGCGGGACGAGCTGCTGGAGTGGCGCAGGGACCTGCACGCGCACCCCGAGCTGTCCTGGCGCGAGACCCGGACCACCTCCTTCGTCTCCCGTCGGCTCGCCGCCGCCGGGGTGACGGCCCGCCCCCTCCCCGGCACCGGCCTGATCGCCGACATCGGGGCTCCCGACCCCACCCACCGGGTCGCCCTGCGGGCCGACCTGGACGGGCTCCCGGTGCCGGAGCGGACCGGGCTGGCGTGGGCGTCGGTCAACCAGGACGTCTGCCACGCGTGCGGCCACGACGTGCACACCGTCGCGGTGCTGGGTGCCGGACTCGCCCTGCAGGCGCACGAGGAGGACCTGGCCCGACGGGGTCTCGGTGTCCGGCTGATCTTCCAGCCGGCCGAGGAGGTCATCCCCGGCGGCGCGCACACGGTGCTCGAGCAGGACGGCCTGGACGGCGTCGACCGGGTGCTCGCCGTGCACTGCGACCCGACCATCGACGTGGGCCACGTCGGGCTGGCCGAGGGCCCGGTCACCGCGGCGGCGGACGCCGTCACGGTCACCCTCTCCGGCAAGGGCGGGCACACGTCGCGACCGCACCTCACCCAGGACCTGACCTACGCCCTCGCCAAGGTGGTCACCGACGTGCCCGCCGCCCTCTCCCGCCGGCTCGACCCCCGGGCCGGGGCGGCGCTGGTGTGGGGCAGCATCCACGCGGGAGGTGCCGCGAACGTCATACCCGCGTCCGGGCAGGCCGCGGGCACCCTGCGCATGCTGGACGCGACCGCCTGGGCCTCGACCGGCACCCTCGTCGAGGACCTCGTGCACGAGGTCGCCGGCCCGTATGGCGTGACCGCGCAGGTCGAGCACGTGCGTGGGGTGCCTCCGGTGGTCAACGACCCGCCGACCGTGGGAACCCTCCGCGAGGCGGCCGCTGCGGGCCTCGGGCCGGACGCCGCGGTCCCCACCCGGCAGTCGCTGGGCGGGGAGGACTTCGGCTGGTACCTCACCCGCACCCCGGGCGCGCTCGTGCGGCTGGGCACGCGCACCCCGGGGGGACCGACGTACGAGCTGCACCAGGGCGACCTGGTGGTGGACGAGGGAGCGGTGCTCGTGGCCGCTCGGCTGCTGGCCGCGGCCTGCGTTCTCGGCGGCGCCGAGGAGTCGTCCACGTAACGGTTGGGACACTGCGAGCCGACCCGGCAGACATCGTCCATCTGGCGAGATAGAGTCACCCGGGATCGCGCCGTGAACGACGCGTCTTGGGCTGGGCGTGGCGGTCCGCAACGACCGTCACCTCCGGCCCGTCAGGTCCTTGAATGAATGGAGACGCTTGTGCGTTCGGTAATGAAGGTGGCGGCCACGGTCGCCCTGGTGGGGCTCGCGGTCAGCGCATGCGGGAGCAAGCCCACCGAGTCCACGGGATCCAACACGGGCGACACGGGCGGGACGGGTTCCACCGCGGCGCCCACCGGGGGCAGCACCCAGGCCAGCGGCAACAAGCTGGTCGCGTGCATGGTGCTGGACACCGGCGGCGTCGACGACCGCTCGTTCAACCAGTCCTCCTGGGCGGGCCTGCAGAAGGCGCACGAGCAGAACGCCAACATCAAGATCAGCTACGTGTCGTCCAGCAGCCAGAACGACTACGTGCCGAACCTCAAGGCCGAGGTCAACAAGGGCTGCGACACCATCCTCGCCGTCGGCGGTCTGATGGCGGACGCGGTCAAGAGCACGGCCAAGCAGAACCCCAAGAAGCACTTCGGTCAGATCGACGCGCCGTCCAGCGGACCCAACGTCTACGGCCTGCAGTACAACACCGCGCAGTCCGCGTTCCAGGCGGGCTACCTCGCGGCCGGCATGACCAAGACGGGCAAGGTGGCCACCTACGGCGGCCTCAACATCCCGCCGGTCACCATCTACATGGACGGCTTCTGGGAGGGCGTGCAGTACTACAACAAGACCAAGGGCAAGAACGTCCAGGTCCTCGGCTGGAACGAGAAGAACCAGAAGGGCGGCACCTTCGCCCAGTCGTTCACCGACCAGAACAAGGGCCGGTCGATCACCCAGGCGTTCATGCAGCAGGGTGCCGACATCGTCTTCCCCGTGGCGGGCAGCACCGGCCTCGGCTCGGGTGCCGCGGCCCAGGCCTCCGGCGGCAAGCTCAACCTGATCTGGGTCGACACCGACGGCTGTGAGAGCGCCCAGCAGTACTGCAAGTTCTTCATCACCAGCGTCACCAAGAACATCACCGACTCGGTCGCCAAGTACGTGACCGAGGCGGCGGACGGCAACTTCCCGACCGGGAACTACATCGGCGACCTGAAGAACGACGGGGTCGGCCTGGCGCCGTTCCACGAGTTCGAGAGCAAGGTCCCGGCGGACCTGAAGAAGGAGCTGGACCAGATCAAGCAGGACATCATCTCCGGCAAGATCAAGATCACCTCGCCGGCGCAGCCCCAGGGCTGACCTCGGCGGAGTAGTCTGCGTCGGTCTGCGGCCAGGGGGACCTTCCGTCCCCCTGGCCGCCGTGCCACCGTCCAACGGAGAATCCTGTGAAGCTCGAGCTCAAAGGCATCACCAAGCGCTTCGGCTCCCTGGTCGCCAACGATCACATCGACCTGGTCGTGCAGCCGGGGGAGATCCACGCGCTGCTGGGGGAGAACGGTGCCGGCAAGAGCACCCTGATGAACGTCCTGTACGGGCTGTACGAGCCCGACGAGGGCCAGATCCTGCTCGACGACGAGCCGGTGACCTTCAACGGTCCGGGCGACGCGATGCGGGCGGGGATCGGCATGGTGCACCAGCACTTCATGCTCGTCCCGGTGTTCTCCGTGGCCGAGAACGTCTCCCTCGGCCACGAGCGCACCGGCCTGGCCGGCTTCCTCGACCGGCGCAAGGCGAGGCAGGAGGTGCTCGACGTCTCCCGACGCTTCGGTCTCGAGGTGCCCCCGGACGCGCTCGTCGAGGACCTGCCGGTCGGTGTGCAGCAGCGGGTCGAGATCATCAAGGCCCTGGTGCGCGACGCCCAGGTCCTCATTCTCGACGAGCCGACCGCCGTGCTCACCCCGCGCGAGACCGACGAGCTCATGGACGTCATGCGCAGCCTGCGTGACGACGGCACGTCCATCGTGTTCATCAGCCACAAGCTGCGGGAGGTCCGCGAGGTCGCTGACACCGTCACCGTCATCCGCCGCGGCAAGGTGGTCGGCGAGGCGGAGCCGAGCGCCACGGCCAGCGAGCTCGCCTCCCTCATGGTGGGACGCCCGGTCAAGCTGACCGTCGACAAGGAGCCCGCCACGCCGACCGAACCACGGCTGCAGGTCGAGGACCTGCGGGTGGTCAGCCCGACCGGCCAGGTGCTCGTCGACGACGTGTCCCTCGAGGTCCGCGGCGGCGAGATCTACGCCCTGGCCGGCGTGCAGGGCAACGGCCAGACCGAGCTGACCGAGGCGTTGGTCGGGCTGGTGCCGCCGGACCGGGGCCGGGTCGTCCTCGAGGGCCGCGACCTCACCGGCGCGAGCGTGGCGCAGATCCTGCGGTCCGGGGTGGGCTACGTGCCGGAGGACCGGTTGCACGACGGACTCGTGGGGGGCTTCACGATCGCCGAGAACCTCGTGCTCGACGTCTACGACCAGCCGCCCTTCGGCGACTCGATCAGCCTGAACCTGCCGGCGATCAAGGAGAACGCCACGCAACGGGTCGAGGAGTTCGACGTCCGCACCCCGTCGATCACCGCGTTGGCCTCCACCCTGTCCGGCGGCAACCAGCAGAAGGTGGTGCTCGCCCGCGAGATGTCCCGGCCGCTGCGACTCCTCGTGGTCGCCCAGCCGACGCGTGGCCTGGACGTCGGCTCGATGGAGTTCGTGCACCGGCGCATCGTCGAGGAGCGGGACCGCGGCACGGCCGTCGTGCTCGTCTCCACCGAGCTGGACGAGGTCCTCGGCCTGGCCGACCGCATCGGGGTGATGTATCGCGGCAAGATCATCGGCGAGCGGCCCGCGGGCGCCTCGGCCGACGAGATCGGCCTGCTGATGGCCGGGCAGAGTGACGCCGAGGCCGTGGACGAGACGCAGGGAGGGGCGCGATGAGCGATCAGGACACCGAGCAGATCGCCGAGGGCGAGCAGCAGGCGCCGAAGGAGCAGGGCAAGCGCCCCGGCGAGCGGCACGCCCTCGTCACCGTCCTCGCGCTGGTCGCGGCCGGAGTCATCGGCTCCATCCTGATCGCCGTGGCCGACCCGGACACGCGCGCCGCGATGAAGTACTTCTTCGCGGCGCCGATGGACACGTTCTCCGCCGGGGGCAAGGCGGTCGGTGCCGCCTGGGCGTCCCTCTTCGAGGGGGCGGTGGTCGACCCGTCCACCCTCACCAGCGGCAGCCTCTCCGCGATCCTGGGTCCCCTCTCGGAGACCTTGGTCAACGCGACGCCGCTGATCCTCGCCGGGCTGTCCGTGGCCCTGGCCTTCCGCGCCGGCCTGTTCAACATCGGTGGCCAGGGCCAGATCATCGCCGGTGCCGCGTTCGCCGCATACGTCGGCTTCGCCTGGGACCTCCCGGTCGGGCTGCATCTGCTGGTCGCCCTCCTCGCCGGCATCGTCGGCGGGGGGATCTGGGGCGGCATCGCCGGATACCTCAAGGCGCGCACCGGCGCGCACGAGGTGATCAGCACGATCATGCTCAACTACGTCGCGCTCTACTTCCTGCGCTTCCTGCTCAACACCAAGGGATTCCAGGCCCCGCCCTACGGACAGGCCATCTCCAACAAGATCGACTCGTCCGCCCGGCTGCCGCACCTGCTCGGCTCCGACCTGCGGGTGCACGCCGGACTGATCCTCGCGCTGCTCGCGGCCGTCGGCATCTGGTGGCTGCTCACCCGCAGCAGCCTCGGCTTCCAGCTGCGGGCCGTCGGCGCCAACCAGCACGCCGCACGGACGGCCGGCATGAGCGTCGAACGTGGCTATGTCTCGGTGATGCTGATCGCCGGCGGCCTGTGCGGCCTGGCCGGCTGCGCCCAGGTGCTCGGCACGAACCCGGCGGTGACCGACAGCGTCGACGCCGGTATCGGCTTCGACGGCATCACCGTCGCCCTGCTCGGCCGCGGCAACCCGCTCGGCACCGTGCTCGCCGGCCTGCTGTTCGGCGCCCTCCGGGCCGGGGGCGCGCAGATGCAGTCCAGCACGGGCACCCCGATCGACCTGGTCCAGGTGGTGCAGGCGCTGATCGTCCTGTTCATCGCGGCGCCCGCCCTGGTGCGTGAGGTGTTCCGGGTGCGTGCGGCCGACAAGGGCATGGGCCAGGAGCTCGCCAAGGGGTGGAACGGATGA
>CAYRLV010000207.1:0-6893 GCA_964425155.1 uncultured Ornithinicoccus sp.
AGAGCACGTCGTCGGCCTTCGCGCGGGCGACCTGCTCGGCGAGGAACGCGTCGAGGGCGGCGGCGCGCATCACGGTGGCGTCGACGACCTCGCCCTCCAGCACCGCGAGGCCGTCCTTGAGCACCGTCGTGCCGCTCTCGCCGACCAGCTGGATGGTGAGGGTGTCGTCGGAGGGCAGCACCACCGACTTCTCGTTGTGCCGGAAGTCGTCGGCCGACATGGTGGCCACGTTGGTGCGGGAGTCGGGGGTCCACGCGCCCATCCGGTGCGGGTGCTTGCGGGCGTAGTTCTTCACGGCGACGGGTGCGCGACGGTCCGAGTTGCCCTCGCGCAGCACGGGATTCACGGCACTTCCCTTGACCGAGTCGTATGCCGTGCGGATCGCCTTCTCCTCGTCGGTGCGCGGCTCGTCGGGGTAGTCGGGCAGCGCGACGCCCTGCTCCTGCAGCTCGGCGATGGCCGCCTTGAGCTGGGGCACCGAGGCCGAGATGTTCGGCAGCTTGATGATGTTGGCCTCGGGAGTGGTGGCCAGCTCGCCCAGCTCGGCGAGCGCGTCGTTCACCTTCTGGTCCTCCGGGAGGCGGTCGCTCATCGCGGCCAGGATCCGCCCGGCGAGGGAGATGTCACGCGTCTCGACGTCCACCCCGGCGGCCTTGGCGTAGCCCTCGACCACGGGGAGGAAGGAGTAGGTCGCCAGCATCGGCGCCTCGTCGGTGAGCGTGTAGATGATCGTGGCCATGGGTGTGGCGTCTCCTGTGGTCGACTGGTCGCGCGGATGCTGCCTTGGTGGCGCTCAGGCTACCGAACGGCGGTGGCGTCGCACGTCGCCGTCCTGGCTCAGGAGGCCCACTGATCCAGCTGCTGGGCGATCTCGTGCACGTCGGTCAGCTCCCCTGCGGCCACCGCCATCACCAGGTCGTAGGCGTCGTCCTCGGGCGCGGCCAGGTCGGAGCCGTTCAGGATGAGGAACAGCCTGGTGCAGACCCATCCCAGTCGCTTGTTGCCGTCGACGAGCGCATGGTTGCCCACGAGGCTGGAGAGCAGGGCGGCGGCCTTGAGCAGGAGAGTGGGGTAGGCGTCGTCGCCGAACACGGTGGCCTGCGGCCGTTGCAGGGCGGACTCGAGCAGGCCCCAGTCCCGGACCTCCGGCGGCGCACCGAGAGTGACGGTCGCGGCCTCGACGACATCGACCGTGGTGAGGTAGTCGGTCACTCGCCCAGCCTGCGCAGCAGGTCGGCATTCTCGGCGACGATGCGCTGGATCGCCTCGTCGCGCACGCGGATACGCCTCGAGGTGTATTCACGGATCGCCTCCCGCGCCACCTCCTGCTTGCTGCGGTGCTCGCGGCGGGCCGTCTCCTCGAGTGCCTTGTCATCGGCCTCGTCGAGTCGCAGAGTCATGGCCATGCGTGCATGATACCGCAAGGTATCACGTGGTGTCATCCAGGAAACCCTCGTCGGGGAAGAGTCGGCGGGAGCCCGAGCCCTCGGCTCCGAGGGTGTCCTGCGGGTTGTAGAGCGTGCACGACTTGAGGGACAGGCACCCGCACCCGATGCAGCCGGTCAGGTCGTCGCGCACGCGCTGCAGGTCGGCGATGCGCTGCTCCAGCACCGGCCGCCACGCCCGGGAGATCCGCGCCCACTCGGACTTGGTGGGGGCCCGGTCCGGGTCGAGGCCCTGGAACGCCTCGCCGATCTCCTCGAGGGACAGCCCCACGCGTTGTCCGGCCCGGATCACCGCGATGCGCCGCAAGACCGCCCGCTTGTAGCGGCGTCGGTCGGCACTGGTGCGGGTGCTGCGGATCAGGCCGAGCGACTCGTAGTAGCGCAGGGCCGACGGCGCGACCCCCGAGCGGTGCGCGACTTCCCCGATCGCCAACAGGTTGGTCTTGTCCACCGTTGCCTCAAGTTCACTTGACGTCTGTGCGACCCGCCCAGCCTAGTGCGGTCACCGCCACACCGTGTAGAACAGGGGCATGGCTACCACCGCACTCAAGGGAAACCCCGTCCACACCGTCGGCGAGCTGCCCAGCGTGGGCAGCGACGCACCGGCATACACGCTGACCGGAACGGACCTCGGCGACGTGTCGTCGACCGACCTCCAGGGCCGCACCGTGCTCAACATCTTCCCCAGCATCGACACCGGCGTCTGCGCCGCGAGCGTGCGCAAGTTCAACGAGCTGGCCGCAGGCCTCGAGAACACCACGGTGGTGTGCGTCTCCAAGGACCTGCCGTTCGCGCAGGGACGCTTCTGCGGGGCCGAGGGCATCGAGAACGTCGTCGTCGGATCGGACTTCCGCGGCGACTTCGGCGAGAAGTTCGGGGTGACCCTGTCCGACGGCCCGATGCGCGGGCTGCTGGCCCGGTCGGTCGTCGTCGTGGACGGCGACGGGAAGGTCGTCTACACCCAGCTGGTCCCGGAGATCACCCAGGAGCCGGACTACGACGCGGCGGTCGCGGCGCTCGGCTGAGGCTCAACCCAGCCGGGAGGCCCGGCGGACGAAGTCGGCGAGGTCCGCGGACTGCTGCCGGCGCGACGGCTCGTGGACGTACATCATGTGTCCCGCCTCGTAGTAGTGGTGCTCGATGTTGGACCGGAGCTCCGCGGGGATCTTCAGGTGGGCGAGCACGTCCTCTGCACCGCGGTGCGGGGTGGCGCCGTCGTGGTAGCCGTAGGCCACGTGCACGAGCAGGTGCGGGTTGGCCCGCATGGCCCGCTCCAGCTTGGGCCGCACGTCGACCGACTTGCCCTCGAATTCCTTGAACGACCAAGGGTGGACCCGTTCACTGGACAACTCGTAGGGCAGGTTGCTGGCGTACCCGAGGTCGTCGTGCACGTAGTGCCCCCACGTCGCCGCGAACGGCCCCACCAGGGCGTCCATCGAGCAGTCCGCCTCCATGGCCTCCGCGATCCGGCTGGCGGCCGGACCGGTGAACCGCCCGTCCAGGCGGCCCACCACCCGGCCCTCGTCCCGCAGCAGTTCGGTGAAGAAGCGCATGTGCTCGATCCGCAGGTCGGCGCGGTCGACGTAGTCCTCGGACAACCCGGTCAGCCGGGCGAGGGTCGCGACCGCCTCGGCCCGTTCCTCGCTGGTGAGCCGGTTGCCACGGGAGAGCACCCACGGATAGTCGCGGTCCGCATACGTCTCCGCCTCGGCGAGCACCGTCCGCAGGGCCTTGCGCCCGTGCTTGCCGTGGTAGTGGGCGATGGCGGCGTAGGTCGGCAGGTAGTTGACGCACGCCTGGTCGTTGTTGTCCCAGAAGTCGATCGTGCCGATGTCCAGGACGCTCGAGATGAGCATGAGCCCGTTGAGGTAGAGGCCGTACCGGCTCTGCAGCCGCTCGGCGAGCGCGGCCGCCCGCAGCGTGCCGTAGGACTCGCCGGCGAGCAGCTTCGGCGACATCCAGCGCCCGTGCCGCGCGGTCCACAGCCGGATCACCTCGGCCACGGACTCGATGTCGTTCTGGTAGCCGTGGTAGTCACCCGGCTTGCCGCCCTCGACGGCGCGCGAGTAGCCGGTCGACACCGGGTCGATGAAGACCAGGTCGCTGACCGACAACAGCGACTCCGGGTTGTCCGCCAGACCGTACGGCGGCGGGGCCAGGTCGCCGGCGTCCCCCATGAGGACCCGTCGCGGCCCGAGCAGGCCTAGGTGCAGCCAGACCGACGACGACCCGGGGCCGCCGTTGAAGGCGAAGGTGACCGGCCGCTTCGTCACGTCCGTGGCGCCGTCGAGGACGTAGGAGGTCACGAACACCTCGGCCTTGGGCTGGTGCCCCTTGAACACGCCGTCCTCGTAGACCTCGTCGCGCAGCACGAGTCGTCCGGTGGTCGCCGTGTAGCGCAGCGTCCGGCGCCCGACCTTGAGCGTATGGCGGGTGGTCACCAGGTCGTCGGCCGGCGGCGCGTCGGTGGTCGGCTTGGGCGGGATGGGCGTCGTGGTGTCGCCGGCGCCCGGCGTGTCGCTCGGTGCAGTGCTGTCCGTGGCCATTCCGCGACCCTAGCGGCCCGTGCTCACTGGCGGCCGCTTTGCTCACTCGCGGCCGCTCGCAGCGCGTGCGAAACCGGTCTGGGGTGAGCAAAGCGGCCCGGGGTGAGCACGCGAGGCAGGCGTGGTCAGAATGGGAGCATGCGGCTGATCAGTGCGAACGTCAACGGCATCCGGGCCGCGGTGCGCCGCGGCGGCATCGACTGGCTCGCGGCGGCGAAGCCGGACGTGCTGTGCCTGCAGGAGATCCGCGCGAGCGATGACCAGCTGGCCCAGGCGCTGCGCGGCAGCGCGTTCGAGGACTGGCACCTCACGCACGCACCGTCGGCCGCGGCGGGCCGGGCGGGCGTGGCCGTCCTCTCCCGGCAGCCGCCCGCCCGTGCCCAGCGGGAGCTCGAGCACGCCGACTTCGCCGACTGCGGTCGGTGGGCCGAGGTCGACCTGCCGGTCGGCGACCGCGTCGTCACCGTGGCCTCGGCCTACGTGCACACCGGTGAGGCCGGCACCGAGCGGCAGGACGAGAAGTACGCCTTCCTCGAAGCCATGAGCGACCGGATGAAGCAGCTCGAGGCGGACGGCGCGCTCGCGGTGGTGACCGGCGACCTCAACGTGGCCCACCGCAAGGCCGACCTCAAGAACTGGAAGGGCAACCTCGGCAAGGCCGGGTTCCTGCCCGGCGAGCAGGCGTTCCTCGACCGGTGGCTCGACTCCGGCTGGGTCGACGTGACCCGGCGCGCGGCTGGCGACGTCGACGGCCCCTACACGTGGTGGTCCTGGCGCGGCAAGGCCTTCGACAACGACACCGGCTGGCGGATCGACTACCAGCTGGCCACCGAACCGCTCGCCGCCGCGGTCAGCGCCACCTCGGTGGGCCGCGCCGAGGCGTACGCCCTGCGCTGGAGCGACCACGCGGCCGTGGTCGTCGACTACGACGTGCCCTGAGTCCCGGCGGGGTACTGCGCTCCGCCCAGGGCCACCGCTGCCACACTGGTCGTATGACGCAGCGCAAGCCGGTGGACTGCTGGCTCACCGACATGGACGGCGTGCTGGTGCACGAGGAACGCGCGATCGACGGGGCGGCCGAGTTCATCGAGCGGCTCACCTCGACGGGGCGGCGTTTCCTCGTGCTGACCAACAACTCGATCTTCACGCCGCGCGATCTCCGGGCCCGACTGGCCGCGAGCGGGATCGACATCCCGGAGGAGGCGATCTGGACCTCCGCCCTGGCCACCGCCCAGTTCCTCGACGACCAGCGGCCACGCGGCAGCGCGTTCGTCGTCGGCGAGGCCGGGCTGATCACGGCACTGCACGACATCGGCTACACGATGACCGACCGCAGTCCCGACTACGTCGTCCTGGGCGAGACCCGGACCTACTCGTTCGAGGCGATCACCCGCGCGATCCGGCTGGTCGAGGGTGGTGCCCGGTTCATCGCGACGAACCCCGACCCGTCCGGCCCGTCGCCCCAGGGCTCGCTGCCGGCCACCGGTGCGGTCGCGGCACTGATCAGCCGCGCGACCCGGGTCGACCCCTACTACGTGGGCAAGCCCAACCCGCTGATGATGCGCAGCGCCCTCAACCGGATCTCGGCGCACTCCGAGACCACGGTGATGGTGGGGGACCGGATGGACACCGACGTCATCAGCGGCCTCGAGGCCGGGCTGCGCACCGTGCTCGTGCTGACCGGCTCGACGCACCCCGACCAGGTCGAGCGCTTCCCGTTCCGGCCCACCCGGGTCGTGGACTCCGTGGCCGACCTCGTCCCGCTGGTCGACGAGTTCTCTCCCGGGGGTGCGGCCGTGGCGGACCGCTCGGCGGATCCCGGGGCACCAGAAGCACCCTCGCCGGACGCGGGCGAATCCGCCGCGGCTGCGCAAGATCGATCAAACCGCGCGCCGTCCCGCGGCCGATGATCGGGTCATGACCACGGCAGCGGCAGACACCTTCGGTGCCTTCGTGGACGTCCTCGCCGGCGCGTTGGACGACCACGACGCCGACGGTGCCGCGCTCGCCGCGCGTCTGCACCTCTCGCGATACCACCTCGACCGGATCGTGTCCGGCGTCGGTGGCGAGCCGCCCGCGCGGTTCCGGCGGCGCATCCTGCTGGAGCGCGCGGCATACCGGCTCATCACCACCCACCGGAGCATCCTCGACGTCGCGGTCGAAGCGGGCTACGGCTCGCACGAGGCCTTCACCCGGGCGTTCACCCGCGCCTACGGGGTGGGGCCGGCCGCGTGGCGGGGCAGCCCCCGGCACCTCCAGCTCGAGGCGCCCAGCGACGTGCACTTCCATCCGCCGGGAAGCCTGCGCTTCCCCGCACGAACGAAGGTGACTGCCATGGATCTGCTGACCAAGATGGTCGAGCACCACGTCTGGCTCGTCGGAGAGATGATCTCCCGCGCCGGCATGCTCGACGACGCCCAGCTGGACGCCCGGATCGAGTTGTCCGTCGACGAGGACCCACAGACGCTGCGTTCCCTGTTGTCCCGCCTCGTCGGGCAGATGGCGATGTGGAACGCGGCGCTGGCCAACCGTGACTACGACTGGTCGGTCGAGGAGCACGAAAGCATCTCCTCACTGCGGCAGCGGCTCGCCGAGGAGGGACCGACCTACCTCGCGCACGTGCACGACGTGGTGGACCAGGGACGGCTGGACGACACCTTCGTCGACGCGTTGTGCGAACCGGCCGAGGTGTTCACGTATGGCGGGATGATCGCCCACGTGCTGACGTTCGCCGCCCATCGGCGCACCCTCGTGGCGCTCGCGCTCGACCACGCCGGGGTCAGCGACCTCGGCTGGGGCGACCCGATGCGCTGGGTGGCCGCCCCCGCCTGACCCACCCCGCCGGGGAATCTTCGTGAGGTTTCGGCCCCTCTGAGGGCACCAGACCTCACGATGATTCCTC
>CAYRLV010000208.1:0-6874 GCA_964425155.1 uncultured Ornithinicoccus sp.
GGTCGAGCGCGACGACCTGCTCGGGCGTCTGCACCTTGGGCAGCATGATCGCGTCCAGGTCGGCACCCGCCCCCTCGACGACCTCCACCACGTCGGCGTAGGTCCACTGCGTGGTCCAGTCGTTGACCCGCACCGCCCGGACCTTCTCGCCCCAACCACCCTCGGTGAGGGCGGCCACGATGTTCTTGCGCGCGTCCGGTTTGGCGAGCGGCGCCACGGCGTCCTCGAGGTCGAGGAAGACCTGGTCGGCGGGAAGCCCCTTGGCCTTCTCCAGCATCTTCGGACTGGACCCCGGCACGGCCAGGTTCGAACGGCGGGAACGCAACGGGCGGGCGGTCGACTGGCTCATGTCAGGGGACCCTACCGAGCGGTATGCGGGGCCGTCACCGGCCCGCGCGCGTGACCTTGGCCACCGGAGCGCCGCGAGGCCGTAAGGTCGCAGTGTGACCGACCTGTCCCGCCTCGTCGCCGAGGCCGCCGGCAAGTCGGGCCTGCTCTGGGTGGAAGTGCCCGGGGACCGGGCCTGGCCGGTCTGGCACGTCTGGGTGAACGGCACGGCATACGTGGTGAGCGGACCCGGCGAGCAGCCGCTGCCGGAGCTGCCGGAGGAGGTCGTGCTGCAGTTCCGCAGCAAGGACAACGGTGCCCGGCTGGTGCGGATCCCGGCGCACACGCGGAAGCTGGCCCCCGAGGACGCCGACCTGGACGACGAGTGGCGGATCGCCACCGAGGCGCTCAAGGCCAGCCGGCTCAACGCCCCGCCCGGTGACACGGTGGCGCGCTGGGCGCACGACAACATCATCACCGCGCTGCAGCCGTACGGCGAGGCGCTCGAGTCGCCGGGCCACTACGACGACGCGTCGGGCGCCGCCCCTCCCGTCCCGACCGACGCGACGACCGCGACGTGGCGGCCCTGGCACGCCCAGGGGCGACCCGCGGTGCGCCGCCGGCGACGGGGCCGCTCCGCCTGACCGGCACGCGGCCGTCCGCCGGATAGCCTTGCCTGCGTGACCTCGACGACGCGTGTGTTCGTGGCCCGGCTGGCCGGGCTCAGCGTCTTCGACCCCCTCGGCGACGAGGTCGGGCGGGTGCGCGACGTGGTGGTGAGTTTCGGCTCCAGCCGCCGCCCGCCGCGGGTCATCGGTCTCGTGGTCGAGGTCCCCGGCCGCCGGCGGGTGTTCGTGCCGATGACCCGGGTGACGAGCGTGGACGCCGGACAGGTGATCACGACCGGCCTGGTCAACATGCGCCGGTTCGAGCAGCGCAGCACCGAGACGCTCGCCCTCGCCGAGCTGCTCGACCGTCGGGTGCACGTCTCCTCCCCGGACGAGGGCGAGTTCGACGCGACCGTCGAGGACCTCGCGATGGAGCAGCAGCGCAACCGCGACTGGACGATCGTGAAGGTCTTCTGCCGCAAGGGGATCCAGCCGCGGGGGCTCTCCCGGCTGGCCAGGCGCCGCGGCGAGACGGTGCTGGTCGAGCTGCGCGAGGTCTCCGGGCTGCACGAACCCGACGCCGGCCAGCGTGCCGATCGGTTGCTGGAGACCTATGACGAGCTGAAGGCGCCCGACCTCGCCGATGCGCTGCACGACCTCAGCCCGCGGCGGCGCAGCGAGGTGGCTGCGGCCCTGGACGACGACAAGCTCGCCGACGTGCTGGAGGAGCTGCCCGAGGACGACCGGGTCCAGATCGTCACCCAGCTGACCACCGACCGGGCCGCCGACGTGCTCGAGGCGATGCAGCCCGATGACGCCGCGGACCTGTTGTCCGAGCTGCCGCCGGAGACGGCCGAGCAGCTGCTGCAGCTGATGGAGCCGGACGACGCCGCGCCGTTGCGGCGGTTGCTCACCTACGACGAGGACACGGCGGGCGGCATGATGACCACCGAGCCGGTGATCCTCAGCCCGGAGGCCACCGTGGCCGAGGCGCTGGCCGTGGTCCGCCGGGCCGAGCTCTCCCCGGCACTGGCCGCGGCGGTGTTCGTCTGCCGCGCGCCCCTCGAGACACCGACCGGCCGCTGGCTCGGGCTGGTGCACATCCAGCGGCTGCTGCGCGAGCCACCGCAGTTGTCCGTCGGCACCGTCCTCGACACCGACATCGAGCCGCTCTCCGGCGAGGCCCCGCTCGGTGTGGTCACCCGGATGATGGCGAACTACAACCTGGTGGCCGTGCCCGTGGTCGACGCGGAGGGGCGGTTGCTCGGTGCGGTCACCGTCGACGACGTGCTCGACCACATCCTGCCGGAGGACTGGCGCGAGGAGCGGGACGAGGTGACGCATGGCTGAGCGGCAGCGACGCTACGACCGCGACGCGGGGCGGCTCGACCAGCCACGGGAGGTGCGCCGCCCCCTCATCCGCCGGCCGAGCATGGATCCCGACGCCTTCGGCCGGTTCGCCGAGGCCTTCGCCCGGTTCATGGGCACGGCGCGGTTCCTCGGCTACATGACCGTGTTCGTCATCCTGTGGATCGCGTTCAACCTGGTGGGACTGTTCGGGCTCAAGTGGGACCCCTACCCGTTCATCCTGCTCAACCTGTTCTTCTCCACCCAGGCGTCCTACGCCGCACCGCTCATCCTGCTGGCCCAGAACCGCCAGGATGACCGTGACCGGGTGACCATCGAGCAGGACCGGGCCCGCGACGAGCGCAACCTCGCCGACACCGAGTACCTCACCCGCGAGGTGGCGTCCCTGCGGATCGCCATGCGCGACATGGCAACTCGCGACTACCTGCGGTCCGAGCTGCGCAGCCTGCTCGACGACATGGACGAGCGGTTCGGCCTGAGCGGGGCCCCGGACGGCCACGACGCCGGGCCCGAGCAGGCCGGGGTCGGTGCGGCAGGTCACGGTGCGGGCAGCGACCACCCGCCCGAGCGGGGCGGGGATCCGCGCACGACCTAGCATGGGAGGCATGGCAGCCCCTTCGCACGACGCACTGATGGCGGCCCTCGCCACGGTCATCGACCCCGAGATCCGCAAGCCCATCACCGAGCTCGACATGGTCGAGTCGGTCGAGGTGTCGCCGGAGGGCAAGGTCGTGGCGACGGTGCTGCTCACGGTCTCGGGCTGTCCGCTCAAGGACACGATCACGCGGGACACGACGGAGGCGCTCGCCAAGGTCGAGGGAGTGACCGGAGTCGACGTCCGGCTCGGCGTCATGTCGCCCGAGCAGCGCAAGCAGCTCCGCGAGAACCTGCGCGGCGGTGCCGCCGAACGCGAGATCCCCTTCGCCAAGCCGGGATCACTCACCCGGGTGTATGCCGTCGCGTCGGGCAAGGGCGGGGTCGGCAAGTCCTCGGTGACGGTGAACCTCGCGGCGGCGCTCGCCGAGAAGGGCCTGCGGGTGGGCGTCGTCGACGCCGACATCTACGGCTTCTCCGTGCCCCGGATGCTCGGTGTGGAGCACAGTCCCACGCAGGTCGACGACATGATCCTGCCGCCGGTGGCCCACGACGTGAAGGTCATCTCGATCGGCATGTTCGTCCCGGGCAACCAGCCGGTCGTCTGGCGCGGCCCGATGCTGCACCGGGCGCTGCAGCAGTTCCTCGCGGACGTCTTCTGGGGCGACCTCGACGTGCTGCTGCTCGACCTGCCGCCGGGCACCGGCGACATCGCCATCTCGGTGGCCCAGTTGATCCCGGGGGCGGAGATCCTCGTGGTGACGACGCCGCAGCAGGCGGCCGCCGAGGTGGCCGAGCGCGCGGGGTCCATCGCGCTGCAGACCCACCAGCGGATCGTCGGTGTCATCGAGAACATGTCCTGGTTCGAGCTGCCCGACGGGACCCGGCAGGACATCTTCGGCTCCGGCGGTGGTCAGGTCGTGGCCGACTCGCTGACCCGCTCGGTCGGCGCCGAGGTCCCGCTCCTGGGCCAGATCCCGTTGGACCCCCGGCTGCGCGAGCGGGCCGACGAGGGGTCGCCCGTCGTGCTGTCCGACCCCGACAGCCCGGCCGCGGTGGCGCTGCGGGGCGTCGCCCGGGGTCTCGGCACGAGGGCCCGGGGCCTGGCCGGCCGGTCGCTCGGTCTCACCCCGACCGGCCGATGAGCCCGGCCACCGGCGCCCGCTGACTCAGGTGGCGTCGACGTCGTAGGGCGTGGCCACCTGCGGGTCGTAACTGACCTGCCGTCGCTGCTGCGCCGCCGATTCCTCCGGCGGCCCTTCGTGGTCCGTGCCGTCCCCGCCGTCGGCGCCGTCCTCGGACTCCTCGTCGAGCAGCGCCTCGCGGACGATCCGCCGCGGGTCGTAGCGCCGGGGGTCGAACTGCTCCCAGTCGACGTCGGTGAACTCGGGGCCCAGCTCGTCGCCGAGGTGCGACCGGGCGTTCTCGGCCATGCTCCTGGCCTGACGCACCAGCCGTCCCAGCTTCGCCGCATACTCCGGCAGCCGCTCGGGTCCGAGCACGACGATGCCCACGATCACCAGGATCACGAACTCCCAGCCGTTGACGGGCACGTCAGTCCTTCAGAGTGTCTCGGGGCCGTTGTCAGTCGTCGAGGGTGAGGTCGAGCACGGCTCAGCCACTGCCCTCGAGGGTCATCTTCACAGTACGCTCCTGGCCGCTGCTCTCGACGCGCAACGTCACCACGTCGCCGATCGAGTGGGCCCGGATCTTCACCACCAGCTCGTCGGCGTCGGTGACCGGCTCGCCGTCGAGCTCGGTGATGATGTCCCCCGGCTGGAGGCCGGCACGGTCGGCGGGTCCGTCGGGCACGATCGGGTCCTGACCACCGGCATCGTCCTCGTCGATGATCTTGACGCCCTGCCCGTCATACGAGCTGTCCAGCAGGACCCCGATGACCGGGTGCTCCGCGTGCCCGGTCTTGATCAGCTGCTCGACCGTCTTGCGCACCTGGTCGCTGGGGATCGCGAATCCGAGCCCGATGTTGCCGGACTCGCCGTCGTCGCTCCCGGGGATGCGGGCGATGGCCGAGTTGACGCCGATCACGTGGCCGGACCCGTCGAGCAGGGGCCCGCCGGAGTTGCCGGGGTTGATGGCGGCGTCGGTCTGGATCGCGCTGATGTAGGACCGCTGGTCCTGTGACTGGCCCGCCGACACCGGCCGGTCCAGAGCGCTGACGATGCCGCTGGTGACGGTGCTGTCCAGCCCGAGCGGAGCGCCGACGGCGATCACCGGGTCACCGACCTGCACGTCCTTCGACGAGCCGAACGCGAGCGCGGGCAGCCCCTTCTCGTCCACCTTGATGACCGCCAGGTCGTATGAGGCGTCTCGCCCGATCACGGTCGCCGGCTGCTGCGACCCGTCCGAGAACTGCACGACGATGCTGCCGTCGTCGCCCGCGACGGCGACCACGTGGTTGTTGGTCACCAGGTAGCCGTCGGACCGCATCACGAACCCGGACCCGGTGCCGACGCCGTCGTCGCCGCGGACCTTGATGGTCACCACGCTCGGGAGCGACCGGGCGGCGATGCTCGCGATCGAGCCCTCCGGCCGGTTGGTCGCCGCCGGACCGGGCGACAGCACGGTGCTGCTCGGCTCTTCGCCGCTCGCCAGGTAGGCGCCGGTGGCGCCGCCGAGCACGGCCGCGACGAGGGCCAGCACCACGGCGCCGACCAGGAGTCCCCAGCCGAACCGGCGTCCGGAGCCGCCGGGGGGCTGCTGCGAAGGGACGGGCGGCTGGCCGGTGGCCGGGTACGGGTGCGACAGCGGCGGAGGGCCACCCGGGCCACCCGGGCCACCCGGTCCGCCCGGCCCGACCGGACCGGACCAGCCCGGCCGTCCCCAGTGTGGTGGCGGGGGGCCGCCGGCCGAGGGCGGGGCGCCGGGGGCTGACATGCCGGGCGGGGGCACCTGCGGCCCCTCCGGCCGTCCTCCCTGGGGAGGGGGTCCCGGCGGCGGTTCGGACGGGAACTGCGCCGTCGGGTCGCGGTGCAGGGGCGCGGTGGGGTCGCGGGGCACGTTCCCCGGCCGGTCGCCCTGCTCGCTCATGGGTGAGATTCTGCCCGATGAGCGGTCCAGCCGGTGATCAGGGCGTGGCGGACCGGTCGCCGGTGACGAAGGTGGCTGCCGCAGGAGCAACGTGCCAGGTCGACGTGCCCGGTGACAGCCCGGCCGGACGCACCACGGCCTCGGACGGCTGGCTGGCGGGGTTCGGGGCACCACCGGCAGGCAACGGGTGGCCCCCGGTGACCGCCCACGCCGCGACGACGCACGCGGCCGCGGCCGCACCGGCGAGCGCGACGGACAGCCGTGCCGAGCGGTGCATCGCCGGCGCCCCGGCGGACAGCACGCACAGCCGTTCCTGGGCCGGTTCGGGCACGGCGGGCGCCTGGGCCCCGAGCTGGAGCAGCGCCTGACGCAGGGCGTCGCCCTGGACGGGGACGTCGTCGACCCGGCGCAGCGACTCCAGCAGCCGGCGCTCGTCGGCCGCCGCCTGCCGGCACGCCGGGCAGGTCAGGACGTGCCGGTCGCAGTGCCAGAGCTCCGCCTCGGGGAGGGCCCGGTCGACGTAGTCGCTGAGCCGGTCTCCGAGGTGGTCGCGCGCTGTGGGCTGGGCGCTCATCGCAGGCCCGGGGCGACCTGCCCCACCGTGAGGGGCGGACGACTCGTGGTGGCCGCCGTGCGGGTGCGGTCGGGTGCCCGGTGGGCGAGGGCCTCGCGCAGCTGGGCCCGGCCCCGGTGGATCCGCGAGCGGACGGTGCCCAGCTTGATGTCGAGCGTCGCGGCGATCTCCTCGTAGGACAGGCCCTCGATGTCACACAGGACGACGGCGGCCCGGAAGTCGGGGGCCAGCGCGTCCAGCGCACGCTGCACGTCGTCGTCGAAGTGGGTGTCGGCGTAGTGCTGCTCGGGCCCGGCCTCCCGGGACGGCAGCCGGGCCGCGGCGTCGTCGGCGAGCGCGTCGAACCGGATCCGCT
>CAYRLV010000209.1:0-6860 GCA_964425155.1 uncultured Ornithinicoccus sp.
GGGTGAGGGTGCCGACCTCGGCGGCGGTGTAGATGCCGTGGCTGCCCATGGCCGTCACCTCGAAGCCCCCTGCGCCGAGGAAGTCCACGAAGCACTGGGCCACGTCTTCGGGGTAGGACGCGGCGACCGAGACGCGGTGCAGCTCAAGCGCCTTCAACGCCTCCACGAAGGCGATGGAGGTGGAGCTGGTGGGCAACCCCACCCGCTCCGCGAGCTGGTCGACCTGCCGCCGGGCACCGTCCCAGCCGAAGACGAAGCTGCCCGAGGTGCACGCCCACATGATCGAGTCGGGGTGGTGCGCGAGCAGGGTCTTCGCCCCCTCGGCCAGCCGCTCCGGACCGCCGAGGTCCAGCAGCGCGTTGACCTCGTGCGCGTCCTCCCCGACGGAGGTGTGGACGAGCGGCAACCGCACCGCGCCGCCGAGCCGGCCCTCGAGGGCGGGGTAGTCGTCCTCGGCGCTGTGGCCGGGGTAGAGCAGCCCCACCGTCGGCGCGGATGGTGCGTCAGCTACGTTGCTCATGCGGTTACCTCACCGAATTGTTGCGAAACGAGGACAATCCCTCTTCCCCTGTATGAGGATTGTTGACAATAGTACAGCCGGCGCATACGTTCACGAAGGCGCAAATTCCACCCGGGACAAGCCACTACGGTGGCTGTCGAACCCTGACGAGCGGAGTTGGCATGACGAGCGAGATTTCCCGACGGACGTTGTTGCGAGGGGTCGGCGCGGCCGGCCTCGCGGTTCCCGCCACGATGCTGATGGTGGCATGTTCATCGACCGACAAACCGCCTGCTACGGGGGAGGGCGGAACCGGAAGCCCGGCGGCCGGCGGCGGTGAGGACCTGCTCGCCAAGGGCAAGAAGCAGGGCTACCTGCGCGTCGCCATCGCCAACGAGCCGCCCTACACCAAGGTCACGGCCGACGGGAACGTCACCGGCTGCGAGCCGGATGTCTTCCGTGCGGTGGTCAAGAGCATGGGCATTCCCGACATCCAGGGCCTCGTCACGCCCTACAACGGCATGATCCCGGGCCTCAAGGCCAACCGTTGGGACGCGATCACGGCGGGCTTGTTCATGAAGCAGTCGCGGTGCGCCGAAGTGGCCTACTCCGAGCCGGTCATCGTCTCGACCGAGTCCTTCGGCGTGCCCAAGGGCAACCCGAAGAACATCACCACCGTCCAGTCGGTGCTGGACAACAAGAAGCTGAAGATCGTCGTGCTTCCCGGTGGCTTCGAGGAAGGCATCCTGCAGACCGCGAAGGTGCCGGACAGCCAGCTGGTCCGGATCAACAACAACCGGAGCGGCGTCGAGGCGGTCCTCGCCGGACGTGCTGACGCCTTCTTCCTGCCGACCCTCTCGCTGCGGTCACTGGCCGAGACGGAGGACGAACTCGAGGTCACTCCTCCCGTCGAGGACGCCCCCAAGACGGGTTCGGGGGCCGCGTTCCGGCAGGGCGACAAGGACTTCGTCGCGGAGTACAACAAGCACCTCGCGAAGCTCAAGGAAGGCCCGGAGTTCGCCAAGATCCTGGACAAGTGGGGCTTCGACCCCGACGCGGTCAAGGGGGTCACCGCGAAGGAACTGTGCAAGAACCCCGGGTGAGCCAGGGTGCGAGCCGACCCCTTCGACGCGTGGGGGTGAGGGTCGATGGCTGCTGACTTCTGGGACCCCGAGTTCTGGAACTTCGTCTACCACCTGCTGCTCAGGGGCCTGTGGGTGACCTTGGAGGTCACCGCTCTCGGCATCGTGGTGGCCGTCGTCGTCGCGTTCACCGCGGGCATCGGGCGGCTGTCCGATCACTGGCCGGTCCGATGGGTCTCGCTCGGTTTCGTCGAGCTCTTCCGGGGGACGTCCCTGGTGGCGCAGCTGTTCTTCTTCTTCTACGCGCTGCCCCAGTTCGGGGTGCAGCTGGCGCCGCTGGCCGCCGGCGTCATCGCGATCGGCCTCAACGAGGGGGCCTACGCGGCCGAGATCGTCCGTGGTGCCATTCAGGGCCGGACCGCCGGCCAGAACGAGGCCTGCATCGCGCTGAACATGGGCAAGACGCTGCGGATGCGGCGGGTCCTGATCCCGCAGTCCATCCCGAGCATGCTGCCGTCCTTCGGCAACGTGGCTGTCGATCTGCTGAAGAACAGTTCCCTGGTCTTCTTCATCACCGTGGTCGACCTGACCGCACGGGCCGAGCAGATCCGCGCCCAGTTCGGCCGCTCACCGACGGTGTACCTCGTGCTCCTGCTGATCTACTTCGTGCTGTCGCAGGTGCTTGCCCTGCTGACCCGTGTCCTGGAGAACCGGTTCGCCATCGACCGCACCCGGCGCTCGATCCTCCGGGGCGGCGGCCCACTCCCCGCCGGGGCCGGAACCGGTGGGTTCGGTGGTCTGTCATGAGGGCGTTCGTCATCCCGACCGAGGGCGGTCAGACCTGGGACAACGACTTCGCGGTCTCCATCATCCCGGACCTGCTCGAGGGTCTGTGGACCACCATCCAGGTCACGCTGCTCGGCATGGCCATCGCCCTCGTGCTCGGCCTCGTTGTCGCGGTCATCCGCCGATCCCGGATCCCGGTGATCTCGCAGCTGTTCGGCTTCTACGTGCAGTTCGTCCGCGGCACACCGCTGCTGATCCAGGCGTTCTTCGCCTTCTACGCACTGCCCGAGTACGGCATCAAGTTCAGTGGCTTCGTCACCGGTGTCGTCGTGATCGGGATCAACTACAGCGCCTACACCGCCGAGGTCTACCGGGCCGGCATCGAGGACGTGCCGCCGGGCCAGTGGGAGGCGGCGACCGCGTTGTCCCTTCCGATGGGCCGCACCTGGGGCCGGATCGTGCTTCCACAGGCCTTCCGGTCGGTCACCCCGGTGCTGGGCAACTACCTGATCCAGATGTTCAAGGACTCGGCCGTCCTGTTCATCATCACCGTCTACGAGCTGATGGGGCACGTGGACAGGATCGGCTCCGGCACCCTCCGCTACCTCGAGCCCGTCACCATCGCAGCGACGATGTACCTCATCGTCAGCCTCGTCTCGTCCCAGTTCGTCCGACTCCTGGAGCGTCGCCTTGTCCTCAACCGCTGACCAGCCCACGCCGGCCGGGGTTTCGACATCCATCCCCCGCGCCGCCTCCGAATCGATGATCTCGTTCAGAGGCGTGAGCAAGTCGTGGGGTGACAACCACGTCCTGCGCTCGCTCGACTTCGAGGTCGCAGCCGGCGAGAAGGTTTGCATCATCGGCCCGTCCGGCTCGGGCAAGACCACCATCCTGCGCATCCTGATGACCCTCGAGACCCCCGACGAGGGCACCGTCATCGTCGACGGCGGCACCCTGTGGGACGTCAAGCGGGGCGGCAAGGCCAAGGAGACGAAGGAGATGAGGGCCACCCGGCGCAACGTCGGCATGGTCTTCCAGTCGTTCAACCTCTTCCCGCACATGACCGCCCTCGAGAACGTCATGGAGGCGCCGGTCAACGTGCTCAAGCTGAGCAAGGAGGAGGCGCGGCAGCGGGCCGTCGACCTGCTCGGCATGGTCGGCCTGTCGAACCACATGGAGCACAAGCCGGGCCGACTCTCCGGTGGCCAGCAGCAGCGGGTCGCGATCGCCCGCGCGATGGCCATGCGGCCCAAGGTCATGCTCTTCGACGAGCCCACGTCCGCCCTCGACCCCGAGCTGATCGGCGAGGTCCTCGAGGTCATCCGCGAGCTGGCCACCGGCAGCGACATGACCATGCTCATGGTCACCCACGAGATGCGCTTCGCGGAGGAGATCTCCGACCGCGTGGTCATGTTCGACCAGGGCGCTGTCGTCGAGAAGGGCCCACCGGCCCAGATCTTCAAGAGTCCAGAGCATGAACGGACCCGCAAGTTCCTGCGGGCCGTGTTGGATCATTAGCGGGTGACCTCTGCCGCGCCGGCTCGACCCGCCACCTTTGACGTCGTGGCGCTCGAGCGACTTCTCCGTGCGCACGTGCGCGGGCGGGTGTCCAGCGATCCCGGCACGCGCGCGCTGTATGCCGTGGACGCGTCGCTCTACCGCGTCCCACCGGAGCTGGTGGTCGTCCCCGCCGACCGCGAGGACCTCGCCGTTGCGGCGCGGTTGACGGCCGAAGCGGGCGCCCCCGTGGTCCTGCGGGGTGGCGGCACCTCCATGGCCGGGAACACGATCGGTGGCGTGGTCATCGACGCGTCGCGACACGTCAACCAGATCCTCGACATCGACCCGGAGTCGCGCACCGCCGTCGTGGAGCCGGGCGTCGTGCTCACCCACCTGCAGGCGGCGACCGCGAGGCACGGTCTGGCCTTCGGTGTCGACCCGTCGTCCGGCAGCCGCGCGACGTTGGGTGGGATGATCGCCAACAACGCCTGCGGTGCCCACTCGGTCGCCTGGGGCACGACGGCCGACAACGTGCGCGCTCTCGACGTGGCACTCGTCGACGGCGAACGGTTGAGCCTGTATGCCGCGCGGCCCGAGGAGGACCCCGCCGCCCGCGCCGCGTGGCTGGCCGATCGGCCCGGCCGGGAGGGGGAGATCAACCGTGCCCTGCTGGCCCTGGCTGACGAGCACGCGCTGGTCATCGACCGCCGCTTCGGCCGGTTTTCCCGGCAGATCTCGGGTTACGGTCTGCACCGGCTGCTGCCGGATCGCGGCCACGACGTGGCGCGATTGCTGTGCGGGTCCGAGGGGACGTTGGCCACCACGCTCAGCGCCACGGTCGCCTTGACACCACTCCCACGCGCGAAGGTGTTGTTGGCACTGGGATTCCCGGACGCGCCGTCCGCGGCCGACAGCGTGCCGCACCTGCTGCCCCACCACCCGCTCACCGTCGAGTCGGTCAGCGCCACGTTGGTCGATCGGCTGCCCGACGACGTGCGGCGGGCCGCGCAGGCCGCCGGACTGCCGGAGGGTAGGACCTGGCTGCTGGTCGAGGTCGGCGCGGACACCGCGTCCGAGGCGGAGCGCGACGGCCGGGCGATGGTCGAGGCCCTCCGCGACGCCCACGTCGAGGTGACGTCGTCGCTCGTGCCCGACCCCGCGGCGCAGGCCGTGCTCTGGCGCTGCCGCCGGGACGGCACCGGTCTGGCGACCCGCCGAGCGGACGGCGCCGAGATGTGGGGCGGCTGGGAGGACGCGGCGGTGCCGGCCGAGCGGTTGGGTGAATACCTGCGCCGCCTGGACGAGCTGCTGGCGCGGCACGGACTGTCCGGCACCTCATACGGGCACTTCGGCGAGGGCTGCATGCACATGCGGATGGACTTCGACCTGCTCAGCCGGCAGGGCATCGCCACGTTCCGCGAATTCATCGAACAGGCAAACGAACTCGTCGTCTCGCTCGGTGGTTCCGCCTCCGGCGAGCACGGTGACGGCCGGGCTCGGTCCGAGCTGCTGACCCGGATGTACGGCGCGGACGGCGTCGACCTGTTCCGCCGGGTCAAGCAGATCTGGGACCCGGGCGGACACCTCAACCCCGGCGTCATCGTCGACCCGCCGTCGTTCACCACGGATCTGCGGCACGACGGCCCGGCCAAGGACCGGCAGCTGCTCACGGTGTTCAGCTACCCGCAGGACGCGGGCAGCTTCGCACAGGCGCAGCGGCGGTGCGTCGGAGTCGGCAAGTGCCGGCAGACCTCCGGTGGGGTGATGTGTCCGAGCTACCAGGTGACGCGCGAGGAGAAGCACTCCACCCGCGGCCGCGCGCACCTGCTGTGGGAGATGCTGCAGGGCGACCTGGTGACCGACGGGTGGCGCTCGACCGAGGTGCGCGACGCGCTCGACCTGTGCCTGTCCTGCAAGGGGTGCCTGTCGGACTGCCCGGTCAACGTCGACATGGCGACCTACAAGGCGGAGTTCACCCATCACCACTACGCGAGGCGCCCCTGGGCGCGGCCGCGGTCGCACTGGTCGATGGGCTGGCTGCCGGTGACGGCCCGGGTGGCGTCGCTGGCGCCGGGGCTGGTGAACGCGACGACCGGGTCGCGGGCTGCGGGTCTGCTCAAGCGGCTCGGCGGGATCGCGCCGGAGCGCGAGCTGCCCCGCTTCGCCCCCCAGTCCTTCCGCTCCTGGTTCACCTCCCGTGGGGAATCTTCGCGAGGTTTCGGCCCCTCACAGGGCACCGAACCTCACGATGATTCCGCACGAAGATCACGCGGGAAGGTGGTGCTGTGGCCGGACACGTTCACCAACTACCTGTCGCCGCAGGTCGGCCGGGCGGCGGTGCGGGTGCTGGAGGACGCGGGTTTCGAGGTGGTGCTGCCGGCCGGTTCCGTATGCTGCGGGCTCACCTGGGTCTCGACCGGCCAGTTGGACACCGCTCGCCGCGTGCTGAAGCGGACCCTCCGGGTCCTCGGCCCCGAACTGGCGGCGGGGACACCGATCGTCGGGCTGGAGCCGAGCTGCACGGCGATGCTGCGGCACGACGCACCGGACCTGCTCGGTGACGACCGGAGGGCGGCTGCGCTGGCCCAGGCGACCCGGACGCTCGGCGAGACGTTGCAGGAGCTGGCGCCGGACTGGAAACCGCCCCAGGTCGGCAAGGACGCCCTCGTGCAGGTGCACTGCCACCAGCACGCGGTGATGGGTTTCGACGCCGACCGCGACCTGATGAAGGCGGCCGGGGTGGACGCCACCGTGCCGGATTCCGGCTGTTGCGGCCTGGCCGGCAACTTCGGCTTCGAGCAGGGCCACTACGAGGTCTCCAAGGCCGCCGGTGAACGGGTCATCCTGCCCGCGGTCCGCGACGCGGCCGACGACACCGAGATCCTCGCCGACGGGTTCAGCTGCCGCACCCAGATCGAGCAGGGCACCGACCGCCGAGCCCGCCACCTCGCCGAGCTGCTCGCCGACGCCCTCGACGCCCGCGACCACCGCGG
>CAYRLV010000210.1:0-3365 GCA_964425155.1 uncultured Ornithinicoccus sp.
TGCTGCTGCAGATCATGCTGCTGGTCGGGTTCTGCATCAAGGCAGCGGTTTTCCCGATGTCCGGGTGGCTGCCCGACTCCTACCCGACCGCACCCGCTCCGGTGACCGCCGTGTTCGCCGGTCTGCTCACCAAGGTGGGTGTCTACGCGATCATCCGCACCCAGACCCTGTTGTTCCCCGACGGCCGGCTGACCGACGTCCTGTTGTGGGCCTCGCTGCTCACCATGCTGGTCGGCATCCTCGGCGCCGTGGCCCAGGACGACATCAAGCGGCTGCTGTCCTTCACCCTGGTGAGCCACATCGGCTACATGACCTTCGGGATCGCGGTCGGGTCGATCGCCGGGTTCTCCTCCGCGGTCTTCTACGTCGCCCACCACATCACCATCCAGACCACCCTGTTCCTCGTCGCCGGGCTGATCGAGCGGCGCGGCGGCAGCCTGTCGCTCAAGGAGCTCGGCGGGCTGGCCCGCACGTCGCCCCTGCTCGGGCTGCTGTTCTTCGTACCGGCCATGAACCTCGCCGGCATCCCGCCGTTCTCGGGCTTTCTCGGCAAGGTGGGGCTGATGGAGGCGGGTGCCGCCGCCGGCACCACCCTCGCCTACGTCCTCATCGCCGGGTCGGTCGTCACCAGCCTGCTGACCCTGTATGCCGTGAGCCGGGTGTGGGGGCGGGCCTTCTGGCGCACGTCGCCCGCCGCCGCCGACGGTGGCCCCGCACCGGCACGGCACGGAGCGTTGAGCGCCGGCATCGTCGCACCGACCGCCGCCCTGGTCGTCGTGGGGGTGGCGATCACCGTGGTCGCCGGACCGCTGTTCGGCATCACCGACCGGGCGGCCACCGACCTGACACGACGCACGCCCTACATCCAGTCGGTCTATCCGGGAGGTGTGCCGTGAGGCCGCGTCGGGTCCAGCCGGTCCCGCTCGTCTGGCTGACCGCGATCTGGGTGCTCCTGCAGGGGCACCTCAGTTGGGCCAACGTGCTGTCCGGGATCGTGCTGGGGGCCGTGGTCCTGGTCGTCTTCCCGCTGCCCCGGCTGATCATGGGCGTGCGGGTGCGTCCGTGGCCGCTCGTCGTGCTCACCTCCACCTTCCTGTCGGACCTGGTGGTGTCCAGCTGTCGGGTCGCCTGGCAGGCGCTGCGACCCGGGCCGGTGGTCGACGGGGTCATCCTGGACGTCTGGCTGCGGGGACGAGAAGCGTTGTTCCAGACCGTGACCGCCGAGATGACCGCCCTGGTCCCCGGCACCGTCGTCATCGACCTCGACTCGGACACCGGGCGGCTGACCCTGCACGCGCTCGACGTCCACACCCCGGAGGAGATCGCCCAGGTGCGGCGCAACGTGCTGATCCTCGAGGAGCGGGTCCAGCGTGCCCTGGCCGCCCAGGTCCTGCCGCCTCTCGAGCCGGCGGAGGAGGAGGCCCGGTGACCGCCGTCGCCGTCGTCGCGGGCGCGGTCCTGTCGATCTCCGCGGCGCTCGCCCTCATCCGGATCGTGCGCGGGCCGAGCGTGCTCGACCGGGCCGTCGGGGTCGAGGTGCTGGTCTCGACGATCGTGTGCGCCCTCGGTGTCGAGGCGGCCACGACGCGGCACACGGCCACCCTGCCCTTGTTGATCTCGCTGTCCCTCGTCGGCTTCATCGGCTCGGTGAGTGTCGCGCGGTTCGTCGCCCGCGACCGCGACGAGGAACCGCACACGGACCAGGGGGACCGACCATGAGCTGGACCGACGTCGCCGATGGTGCTGCCGCGGTGGCCCTGGTCGCCGGCGCCGTCCTGTGCCTCGCCGCGGCCGTCGGGCTGCTGCGCTTCCGGGACCTGCTCAGCCGGATGCACGCCGCCACCAAGCCGCAGGTGCTCGGCGTGCTGCTGGTGCTGCTCGGCGTGGGCCTGCGACTGCGGTCACCGCTGGAGATCGGGATGCTCGTCCTGATCGGCGTGTTCCAGCTGCTCACCGTGCCGGTGGCCGGGCACATGGTCAGCCGCGCCGCACGCCGCACCGGCCTGGTGGACGACGTGGAGGAGGCCACCGACCGGGACGAGTGAACCGCCTCGCCACGGCGTCAGCGGGTGACGGTGAACATGCCGTGGGCACCGCGCTCGGCGTCGATCATCGCGTGCGACACGAACGGGTAGTGCCCCGCCTGGGGGAAGGTGAGCTCGACGAAGCCGCCCTGGGCCGGGCCCAGGTCGAGCACCTGGCTGCCGCCCCGGGTCGCGCTGCCGCGACGCAGCAGGTAGGCGCCTTCGGCGAACACGGTGTCGAACTGCCCGCCGACGACGTGGAAGGCGGTGCCGCGGTTCGGCCCGGCGGCCAGCACCCACACCCGGACCCGTTCACCCACGCGGGCGCGCAGGGGCCGGGCGTCGTACTGGTCGGCGTAGCCGTTCCAGGTGACCAGGTCGGGGTCACCGGTGGCCAGCCGCGACACGTCGACGGTGCCGTGCTGCGGGCCCAGGTAGTACTCCGACTGCACCAGGACGTACTCCCGGTCGACAGGAGGCAGGTGCGGCGGGTCGATGACGACCGCGCCGAACATCCCGTTCGCGATGTGGGCCGACATCGGCATCGTGCTGCAGTGGTAGAGCCAGATGCCCGACCTGGTCGCGGTGAACCGGTAGGTGAGGGACTCCCCGGGCGCGATGGTGCGCATCGGCCCGTCCGGAGCCAGCGAGCCGGCGTGGAAGTCGATGGAGTGACCCATGGTGCCGGCGTTGTGCAGGGTCACGACGAACCGGTCACCCACGTGGCCGTGCAGGGTCGGGCCGGGGGCGGTCCCGTTGTAGGTCCACAGCGTCTGCCAGACCCCCGGAGCCACCTCGGTGTCCACGTCCCGCGCCGTCAACGAGATCCGGTGCACCCGTCCGGGCCGTGCCGGCAGCGCGGCGTCGTGCGCCCGGAAATCCCGTCCGGGCTCGCGGGTGAGGTCGAGGTCCGCCGCCGCGCTCCGGGAGCCGTCGGCCTGCCCTGACGCACCCGACGATCCGGACGGTTGGTCGTGCCCGCTGCGGTGGCCACCGGTGTGGCCGCCCGTGGCGGACCGGTCGGCGTCTCCCGGGCCGCCGACCACGTCGACCCGGAACACCATGCCCATCTGACGGTGCCCCACGACCGTGCACCAGCCGTCGAGGCTGCGACCCACCACCCCGACGTCCAGCGTGGCGCTGTCACCCGGCGCCAGCCGGGGCGTGTGCTGGCCGGTCTCCAGGGCCAGGTCGTGCACCTGGGCGTCGTCGGTGTTGGTCAGCCGGATCACCAGACGGTTGCCCGCGGGGACGGACACCGCTGCCGGGTGGAACCGCATGTCGCTGGCGGTCACCCGCACCGTGGTGGTCCGCCCGGTCGGCGTCACGCCGGCGGCAGCC
>CAYRLV010000210.1:3465-6850 GCA_964425155.1 uncultured Ornithinicoccus sp.
GGCGGTCACCCGCACCGTGGTGGTCCGCCCGGTCGGCGTCACGCCGGCGGCAGCCACGGCGCTGTCGGTGCCCACGTTCGCCGGTGCGGCCGCGACCGACGCGGCCACGGCCAACGCCACCACCGCCAGTCCCGCCACGAACATGCCGCGGGCCGGGTTGCCGACCGGTCTGCCGCCGGCGGCGACGCGTCGCGCCTCTGCCTCTCGCTCGGCCTTGAGCGGGCCCGGCTCCTGTGTGTCCTGCCGCCGGGCCGAGCGCCGGGCGAGCCAGAGCAGCACGAGGAAGGAGCCGAGCCCGGCCAGCACCAGCACGGACATCACCACACGCAGCACGCTCGGAGTCGGCAGGCAGGCGAGGAGCAGGGCCCCGTTGACGACGACCAGTCGCAGGGTGCCCCAGCGCTCCATCACCACGCCGGTCCGGCGCACGACTGCCGGCCGGCCACCGAGCACCACCGGCGCGAGGTAGCTGAGCGCGCCCGCCACGACCTGTGCGGCGAAACCGCCGACGAGCGGAGCGGTTGCCAGGTCGATGCCGTCGCTCACCGCGTCCCAGGACGGGCCCCTCGCCACCACCACGACCAGGACGATCACCGATCCGATCAGCCACAGGCCGGCCAGGAGCACCGACCAGGTCGCGAACGTGCTGGGTGGCCGCGTGCGCGCCTCCGCGACGAGCGGCACCGCTGCCACGCCCAGCCCGGCCAGGTAGACGACCAGCCCCGCGGCCGCCAGCAGGCGCAGGTCGGCAAGGGCTCCCGTGACGACGACCCCCACGCCGACGACCATCAGGGCCAGGGCGACCCGCGCCGTGCGCTCCGCGCCGTCGACGATGCGGGTGCGCAGCATCGTGGCCCACAGCGTCACCAGGGTGCCGGTGACGGTGAGGCCGACGAAGCCCAGCAGGTTGAGGGCGGCGTGCGCGAGCACGAGCCGGGAGTGCCAGGAGCCCGGGAGCCCGTGCGCGAGCGTGGCGCCGGCCGCGGCTCCGAAGGGCAGCAGGAGGGACCCGGCGACGTAGTAGTGCACCGTGCCGCCGAAGCGGGAGGGGAGCGCGCGGTGCAGCCGCCAGGCGAGGGCCACGCCGTGGGCGGCCACCGCGCCGGCCACGAGCACCGCGCCGACCAGCGTGACCGGCCAGGTCGAGGACACCATGCCGACGACGACGGCGGCGACGCCCGTGTTGAGCAGCACCAGCCGCCATACCTGCCCCCGGCGCGACGTGTCCTGGTGACGCAGCAGGGCCTCGGCGAAGTGCGCGCTCCACACCAGGATCGCGTTGGTCACCGCGCCCAGCAGCACGAGGTGCACGAGCAACCAGCCGGAGGCAGGAACCCACCGGTGGGCGACGGCGACGACCACGAAGGTCACGAGCCAGAGGACGACACCGGCGCCGGCACGGACGTGCCAGCGGCCCCGGTCGCCGACGGGGTCCGGCCGGCCGCGCTGCTTCGGGGGCGCCGAGGTCGGGATCACCGGAGCGACCCGACGGACGCGGCCGATGACCGTCGACGACGCGCCCGGGGGAGGGAGGCGCGCAGGGCGGCCCCGACCGAGACCACGACGAAGGCGAGCAGGGCCAGGACGTTCAGGGTGCCTCCCACCTGACGCGCGACCGGCACCCCCCAGGCGTCGCCCACGAGGAGCCGCAGCAGCAGGGACACGTGCAGCAGGACGGGGGCAGCGACCATCACCGGGTGGTACGGGAGCTGGATGTGCAGCACGGCGGGCAGGATCACGGGGGCGTGCGCCATGATCATCGAGAGGGTGAAGCCGAGGAAGAACGCGTGGACCGCCGCGTCATACGCCGGCCCGCCGGCCACCGGTCCGGCGACCACCCAGATGCCGGATCCGACCACGAGCCAGGCGTATCCGGCCAGCAGGCAGCCGGCCATGAAGCGGGTCAACCCGGTCGCCCGGATGGTTCGGGTGGCGACGTCGTGCACGAGCAGCCACGCGACCAGCGCGAGGCAGGCGAGCCCGCCGAGCGGGAAGCCCACGCGGGGCCAGAGCAGCGCGGCGACGGCCGCGGCCACGTAGCCGCCGCTCGCCGCCAGCAGGCGGGCGGTGGCCGCCGGTCCGACGACCACGACCCGGGCGAGCTCGAGCCGCTCCCCGGCGATGGTGAGGATCACGAACCCGGCCAGCCAGGGGATCAGCCGTGACACCGGGACGCCGCCGAGCCAGAGCAGCGCGCCGCCGGTCGCCAGGACCGCGCCGAGCAACTGCACCAGCACCGAGTCGTCGCGTTGGCGTCGCCACAGCGGCACGTAGACCGTGGTGAGCGCGGCGGCGCCGAGGACGAGGCAGACCTGCCCGACCGTCGACGGTGCGGGCGACACGAGCAGCACCCCGCCCAGCCCGAGCAGGGCCGGCGCGGCGAAGCCGGCCGGGTGTCGCAGGGCCACCGCCCGCTCCAGGGCGATCACGGTGCCGACGAAGCCGAGCACCAGCAGGATCCCGTGCAGGTCGGGGAGTCGGTCGGCGCTCACCGGGGCCGGGACGCCCAGCAGCAGGAGCGCGGCGTCCAGGCCGGCGAGGAGACAGAGGCCAGCCGGGAGGAGCAGGGCCAGCCGTCTGGTCATCTCGACCGAGGTCGTTCGGCCCCGGCTCCTCCGCGGTGGTGGTCGGCGGTGCCGGCGGAGAGCTCCAGCCGGCAGGCGCCGGGCTCGGCGAACGGCATCAGCGAGTTGCCCTCGGCGGGACCGCCGACCTGTTCCATCACGCCTTGCACGATCCCGAGGTGCACCCCGCAGACGATGTCGGGGTGCCGGTAGGCCGCTTCCAGCAACGGGCACCGGCGCAGCTTGACCACCATCGCCCGCGGATCCGGGTCGGGGGCGAAACCGAGGTCGTGCAGCACCTCGACCACGTCCCGACGGGCCGACGTGGGGTTGGGGGCCGGCTCGTGCGCGTGGGCCAGCTCGCGGCCCCAGTCCCGGCCCGCCTCGACGGCGTCGGCGACCGGGTCGTCGCTGGTCCTGGCCAGTTGGGCGGCCAGGGCGGACGCGAGACCGGCGTACTCCCGGGCCCCCGGCGGGCGGGGGTCCTCGGTGGCCGCGTAGAGCCAGGCCGGGCGGCCCCGGCCGTGGCTCGGCGCCCGCGTGCGCTCGACCAGGCCGGACTCCACCAGCCCGTCCAGGTGCTCCCGGACGGTGTTGGGGTGCTGGTGCACGAGCGCGGCCAGCGCGGCGACCGTGCACGGCTCGGGCTGGCCGGTCAGCAGCTCGTAGACCGCTGCCCGGGGAGCGGACAACAGCGCCGTCGCGGCCGGCTGCGCCGCGGCCGGACGGGGGCCGTAGTCGGAGCGGGGGGCGACGACACCAGGACCAGTAATTTTCACGGGACCCATTGTATTAAACTGATACCGCCCTGCCAAGCCGGC
>CAYRLV010000211.1:0-6812 GCA_964425155.1 uncultured Ornithinicoccus sp.
CAGGGCCAACCGCCCTACGGTCCGGGCGGTCCGGGCCACGGCGCCGCCCCCACCTCCAGCGAGGAGCGCACCTGGGGTGTCCTGGCCCACCTGTCCGCACCCATCGCCGCGTTGTTCAGCCTCGGCTGGCTCAGCATGATCGGGCCGCTCATCGTCTGGCTGGTCAAGAAGGACGCGAGCCCGTCCGTGCGGCGATCCGCCGCGGGCGCGTTCAACTTCAACCTGAGCTTCTGGCTGCTCTACCTGATCAGCTGGTTGCTCATCTTCACCCTGATCGGTGCGGTCATCGGTGTCCCGCTGCTGATCATCATCTTCGTGGTGGCCCTGTGGTGCCACGTCAAGGGCGCCATCCGGGCGGCCCGCGGCGAGGACTACGACTACCCGTTCCAGCTGCCCGTCCTGCACTGACCCTCGTTGTTGCGGCGTGGGCGGCCCGTCGAGTGGCCGCTCACGCCGCAACTGCGGGGACGGGCGCGGGTCACCAGCCGAGGAGCCGGCGGACCACCGTGTCGGCGAGCAGCCGGCCGCGCAGCGTGAGCACCACCGCCCGGTCCCGGACCGCGGCCTCCCCGTCGACCAACCCGTCGGCCACCAGTTCGGCCACGGCCGCGCGGCCGGTCGGCTGCAGCTCGTCGACGGGCAGTCCGTCGGCCAGCCGCACCCCGAGCAGGACGCGCTCGTCGTGCCGCTGGTCGGCGGTCAGGATCTCCCGCGCCGCCGCCGGGGACTCCCCCGCCGCGAGCCTCCCCGCGAACGCCGCGGGGTGCTTGACGTTCCACCACCGCACGCCGCCGACGTGGCTGTGCGCCCCGGGCCCGACGCCCCACCAGTCCCCTCCGGACCAGTAGCCCTCGTTGTGCCGGCACCGGTCGGCCGGCGTGCGGGCCCAGTTGCTGATCTCGTACCAGCCGTAGCCGGCGGCGTGCAGTGCCTGCTCGGCCAGCTCGTACTTCGTCGCCTCGTCGTCGTCCTCGGGGGCCGGCACCAGGCCGCGCCGCACCTGGGAGGCCAGCTTGGTGCCCTCCTCGACGACCAGCGCGTAGGCCGAGACGTGGTCGGGCTCGAGGGCCAGCGCGGCGTCGAGGCTGGCCCGCCAGTCGTCCACCGACTCCCCCGGCGTCCCGTAGATCAGGTCGAGGCTGACCGCGAGCCCGGCAGCGCGCGCGGCACCGACCGCCCGCCCGACGTTCGCCGGGTCGTGCGTCCGCTCCAGCACCTGCAGCACGTGCGGCACCGCCGACTGCATGCCGAGGCTCACCCGGGTGAAGCCGCCCTCCGCGAGCGCCGCCAGCGACGCGGGCGTCACCGAGTCCGGGTTGGCCTCGGTGGTCACCTCCGCGTCCGGGGACAGGCCGAACCGGTCGCGTATGCCGTGCAGCACCCGCACCAGGTCGGTCGCCGGAAGCAGGGTCGGAGTCCCGCCGCCGAGGAACACCGTCTGCACCGCGGGCGCGTCCCCGCCGAGGACTCTGGCCGCCAGGTCGAGCTCGCGCAGCACCGCGTCGGCGTAGCTGTCGAGGCTCGCGCCGTCGGCCCCCAGCTCGGTCGCGGTGTAGGTGTTGAAGTCGCAGTAGCCGCAGCGCACCCGGCAGAACGGCACGTGCACGTACAGCCCGAACGGCCGGCTCCCGAGGCCCGCGACGGCGGTCGCCGGAAGCTCCCCGGACGGCGGGGCGGGGTCCCCCTCGGGCAGCGCACTCGGCATACGTCCCAGTCTCCCAGCCCGCTGCGGTGGCCGGGTCCGCGCACCGTCCGAGCCGCCCGAGGTCGGCCGAGGTCGGCCGCTTCGGAGGTCGACGCGGAGTCACGAGGCCTGTACCAGCCCCGGCTCGGCGTGTCGCGCACGACACGCCGAGCAGCAGATGATTGTCGGAAGAATTTTGCCGAAACCCCTTGTGCCGTGGGCGATCGGCGACTACTAATAGTCCTACGCCACCGGCAACGGAGGCGGACCGGATGGACAGCGTGGATTCCTCGCAGCGGGCTTTGCTCGCAGCAGTCGTCAGTGATGGGACGGCGGAGCCACATAGATCCAACCGCGTCGACCGGCGCATCACCGTCAGTCACTCGTAGGCCCGGCGCACTCATACTGCGCCGGGCCTACACCTGTGTCGGGGCAGTGACCGACCGCGCCCTCCCGGACGTGAGCAGTCCAGCCGAGCGGGCCGGACCGGACCGGACGGTACGAATGTCCCGGTGGAGCGAGGACGCGCGGCCCTGCCGCGGTGCCCGGCCGGCTCCGTAGCGTCGAAGTCGGGTCGACGGTCGACCCCTCGCTCGCACGAAAGGGCACCGCCATGACGCTCACCTCGACGACTCCCGCACTCGCCCGGCGCACCGGGCCCACCGCGCTGGCGACGGCGGCCGGCGCCGTGGCCGCTCCCCTGCTCATCTGGCTGCTGGCCGACCCGATCGGTGGGCTGGACCTGCAGGTCCGGCAGGGCGAGGACCTGTTCACCGTCGGTCCGGTCGCCGTCGTCATCGCCGCGATGGTCGCGAGCGCCGTCGCGCTCGGGTTGGCCAGGGCGCTCGGGCGGGCCCGACACGGCAGGGCCGTCTTCGTGACCGTCGCGTCCATCGGGCTCCTGGTCTCGCTCGCGGGCCCGCTGGGCGCGGCGACCGACTCGACCGGCCTGGTGCTCGCCTCCATGCACCTGGCCGTCGGCGCGGTGCTCATCACCGGTGGCCGCCGGCGGATCCACCCCGGGACGACCGGTTCGCGGCACGATGGCTGACATGACCGCACGCAGCCCCGGTGACGCCGTGTGGGCCAGTCGGCCGCTCCGGTCCTGGGTGGCGCTGCTGTGGACCGGGCTGTGGGGCGTCGCGGTGCTGCTCGCCCCCGTCCTGAGCCTCGACGAGACACCGCGCCCCTGGTTGGTCGGAGCCGGCCTGCTCGTCGTCCTGGGCTGCTTCTGCGGCTCGGTGTCCGATCCGGTGCTGACCGGCCGGCCCACCGGTCTGCGCCCCGTGGTGCTCCTGGGCGTCCAGGGGGTCGTGACGGCCGCCCTCGCGACCTTCGCCTGGGACTCGTGGACGATGGTGGTCCTCCTGCTCGCCATCGGGGTGGGCACGGTGGTCCCGCCCGTCCCGGCTCCCTGGGCCGTGGTGGCCCTCACCGTGGCGGCGGCCGCCGTCGTCCGCGCGCACGGAGCGACCTGGGACGACACGATCTGGTCGACCGGGCTCACCGTCTTCCTGGCCGGGATGCTCACCTATGCCTTCTCGCGCCTCGGCCAGACCATCGCGGCGCTGCAGCGCGCCCGGGAGGAACTCGCCCGGGCCGCGGTGGCGCAGGAGCGGCTGCGCTTCGCCCGCGACCTGCACGACCTGCTCGGCCACAGCCTGTCCGTCATCGTCGTCAAGGCCGAGGCGGTCCGCCGGGTGGCCCCGCGGGACGGTGCCGCCGCGGCCGCCCACGCCGCCGACATCGAGCAGATCGGCCGGCAGGCGCTGGGCGAGGTCCGGGCCGCCGTGCGCGGATACCGCGACACCGGCCTGCGCGAAGAGCTCGCCGGCGCCCGCGACACGTTGAGCGCCGCGGGCGTCCAGGTCGAGCTGCCCGACGACCGGGTGTCGACCAGCCCGGAGCAGGAGGCGCTGCTCGCCTGGGTGGTGCGCGAGGGCACGACCAACGTGCTGCGGCACGCCCGGGCGCATCGATGCCGGATCGTGCTGGACGGCGGCGCCGACCGGGTGCGGCTGCAGGTCATCGACGACGGCGTCGGGGCCGCGCCGGTGCACGAGGGCTCCGGGCTCACCGGACTGCGCGAGCGGGTCGTGGCAGCCGGCGGCGAGCTGGAGACCGTCACGTCCGGCGAGGGATTCCGACTGACCGCTACGCTGCCGCGGGACCACACGGCATACGACGACAGGGCGGCCGATGAGTGACCCCTCGACCCTGCTCATCGCGGAGGACCAGGCGATGATGCGAGGCGCGCTGACCCTGTTGCTCGGTCTCGAGGACGACCTCGAGGTGGTGGCCGAGGTCGGCACCGCCGACGCGATCGTGCCGGCTGCGCTGCGGACCCGGCCGGACGTCGCCCTGCTCGACATCGAGCTGCCGGGCGGCAACGGCCTCGATGCCGCCGCCGCGCTGCACGAGCAGCTGCCGGGGTGCGCGGTGGTCATCGTGACGACGTTCGGCCGACCCGGATACCTCCGCCGCGCCCTCGAGTCCGGGGCCCGCGGGTTCCTCGTCAAGGACGGTCCGGTCGAGGGTCTGGCCGCGGCGATCCGGCGAGTCCTGGCCGGCGAGGTCGTCATCGACCCGGCGCTCGCCGCCGACGCCCTGTCGGCCGGCCCCAACCCGTTGACCCAGCGCGAGCGGGACGTGCTCGCGGAGGCCACCGACGGCGCCACCGTCGCCGACATCGCCGCGCGGCTGCACCTGTCCCAGCAGACCGTGCGCAACTACCTGTCCTCCAGCATCGGCAAGACCGGCACCCGCAACCGGATCGAGGCGGCGCGCGCGGCGCGGCACCACGGCTGGCTCTGATCGCACCGGGTTTGGCGAGCACCCCGATCGGGAATCTCTCCGATGAGCCCCGGCGTCGATGGGAGTGGGCCATGTGGAGCAGTCATCACAAGCGGCGTGTCCTCCAGGCAGTCACGGTCGTGGCCGCGGGGGTGACCCTCGCCGCCTGCGGCGGCGGAGGCACCAGCAGCTCCGGCACCCCGAGCAACGGCGGGAGCGCAGCGCCCAGTGCACCGGCCGCGAAGGGCGGCACCGGCCAGCCCGTCATCATCGGCACCACCGACAAGGTGGTGTCCTTCGACCCCGCCGGGTCCTACGACCTCGGCTCCTGGACGCCGATGTTCAGCATGTACCAGACGCTGCTGCGCTTCCCGCCCGGGAGCACCAAGCCGGTCCCCGACGCCGCGCAGAAGTGCACCTTCACCGACCCGACCCACTACCAGTGCACCCTGCGCCCGGGCCAGAAGTTCTCCAACGGTGACCCGGTGACCGCGAAGGACGTCGTCTACTCCTTCCAGCGCAACGTGAAGATCAAGAGCCCGCAGGGAGCCTCCAGCCTGCTGGCACCGATGAAGAGCATCAAGGCCACCGGTCCCGACACCGTGGTGTTCACCCTCAAACAGCCGTTCGCCGTCTTCCCGTTCGTGCTTGCCGACCCGAGCAACGGCATCGTCGACCCCAAGGTCTATCCGGAGGGCAAGCTCCTGCCCAACGACAAGGTGGTCGGCTCCGGCCCCTACGAGATGAGCTCCTACCAGACCGGCCAGCAGCTGGTGCTCAAGCCCAACCCCCACTACGGCGGCACCCTCAAGCTGCACAACAGCGGTGTCGTGGTGCGCTACTACACCAAGCCCTCCGCGCTGAAGCTCGACATCGAACAGGGCAACATCGACGTCGCCTATCGCACCTTCAGCCCGACCGACATCGCGTCGCTGCGCTCCGAGGGGAGCAAGGGGGTGCAGGTCGTGAGCGGCCAGGGTGCGGAGATCCAGTACATCGTGTTCAACACCAAGACGATGCCCGGAAAGACGCCGGCGCAGAAGCTGGCGATCCGCCGGGCCGTGGCGCTCAGCATCGACCGGGACGCGATCGCGGGGAGCGACTACAACGGCACCGTCGCGCCGCTCTACTCCATGGTGCCGGACGCACTCGCCGGGCACATCGACGCGTTCAAGACCGAGTACGGCGCGAAGCCGAATCCGGCCAAGGCCAAGGCCGAACTGGCGAAGGCGGGCGTCAAGACCCCGGTCAGCCTCGACCTGTGGTGGACCCCCAGCCACTACGGCGAGACCTCGGCCGACATGTACACGACGATCAAGCGGCAGCTCGAGGCGACGGGGCTGTTCACGGTCAATCTGCACTCGGCCGAGTGGGCCACCTACACCGGTGCCTACCCGACCGACCAGTACCAGGCCTTCCAGCTGGGCTGGTTCCCGGACTATCCCGACTCCGACGACTACGTGGCGCCCTTCTACGGCACGTCGACCTCGTTCCTCAACGACCACTTCAGCAACAAGCAGATCGACGCGGCCATCAACACCGAGCGTGGCTCCACCGACCAGGCCACGCGTGACCAGGCGTTCCAGAAGATCCAGCGGATCGGTGCCCAGCAGGCACCGCTCATCCCGATCTGGCAGGGCAAGCAGATCGCCGTGCAGCGCCAGGGCGTGACCGGCGTCAAGGACACCCTCGACGCCTCCTACACCTTCCGCTACTGGCTGATCGGCAAGTCGTCCTGAGCCACGGTCGGACGGGAAGGACGACGCCGGATGACGAGGTGAGCCATGGCTCGACGGCACGGAGGGTCCCTGCGGACCTACCTGCTCGTGCGGCTCGCCCTCGTCATCCCGATGGTCCTCATCCTGCTCAGCTTCGTCTTCGTGCTGATGCGGGTGGCGCCGGGCGACCCGATCCAGGCGGCGCTCGGGGGCAAGCTGTCACCGGCGCAGCTGGCCGCCCGCCGGCACGCCGCCGGTTACGACCAGCCGATGATCGCGCAGTACGGCCACTACCTGCAGCAGGTGTTCACCGGCAACTTCGGCACGACCGTCACCGACAACCGCCCGGTGATCGACATCGTCAAGACGAACGGCGCGGCCACGCTGGAGCTCAGCGTGGCCGCCCTGATCGTGGCGGTCGTCGTCGGCGTCGTCGTGGGGCTGCTCGCCGGGCGGTTCCGCGACACGTGGTTCGACGTGGGCGGGCGGCTGTTCGGGATCGTCGTGTATGCGGCGCCGGTCTTCCTCACCGGGCTGCTCGCCCAGTTGCTGTTCGGCAAGCACCTCGGCTGGCTGCCGACCTCCGGCCAAGCCAGCCCGCTCACCCAGGCCTTCCT
>CAYRLV010000212.1:0-6772 GCA_964425155.1 uncultured Ornithinicoccus sp.
CTGTGCCACTCGCGGACCTGGCGCGTGCGCAGGTCAGGCGAGCTGCCAGGAGCGCTTGGACAGGCCGTACCAGAAGCCCTCGACCGCCGACGTGGCCGCGCCGAGGGAGCCGCCGTGCGACTCGTAGGCCGCGCCGAGGGACACGAACAGCGGGGCGAAGTGCTCGGTCCGCGGGTGCGCCTCGTGGGCCGCGGGCGCCCGGTGCGTGAAGTCGAGCAGCGCGTCGACGTCGCCGGTGTCGATGACCTCGCGGCTCCAGGCGTCGAACTCGCGGGACGCGGTCGGAGCCGGGGCGTCCGCCGGCGCGTGCGGGTCGAACCAGCGCAGGTTGTGGGTGGTGAAGCCCGACCCGACGATCAGCGTGCCCTGGTCGCGCAGCGGTGCGAGCCGTCGGCCGAGCCCGAACAGTCCCTGCGGGTCCAGCGTCGGCATGGACAGCTGCAGCACCGGGATGTCGGCTTCCGGGTACATCTCGACCAGCGGCACGTAGGCCCCGTGGTCGAGTCCCCGGCTCTCGTCGCGGTGCACCGTCGTGCCGGGAGCGCTGAGCAGGCGGGTGACGTCGTCGGCGAGGTCGGGAGCGCCGGGAGCCGGGTAGGTCACCCGGTAGTAGCGCTGCGCAAACCCCCAGAAGTCATACACGAGCGGCACGGTCGAGGTCGCCGAGACGGTCACCGGCGCGGCCTCCCAGTGGGCCGACACCATCAGGATGTTGCGCGGCCGAGGCAGGTCCGCGGACCACTGCGCCAGCTCACGGGTCCAGGTCGCGTCGTCGGCGAGCGGCGGGGCTCCGTGGCTGAGGTAGAGGATCGGGAGGCGGGGCGACTCGGGCATGGCCCAGCATACCATGTAGTTAAAGATTCAATCACTGTATGACGGGTCTCACCACGCGCGAAACCGAAACCGGCTCTTGGTTCCCGGCACCGACGCGTTACGGTCTACCCGCACCACCACGTCGGAGCAGCGACGAATCCGCTGCACGTGGAGGAGCAGAACAAGGGGTGTGCCCGTGCCAGCAGCAACCGGCCGCAAGCTCGTCATCGTCGAGTCACCGGCCAAGGCCAAGAAGATCGGCGAGTTCCTCGGCAAGGACTACGACGTCGATGCCAGTGTCGGCCACATCCGTGACCTGCCGACCCCCAGCGAGATGCCGGCGGACATGAAGAAGGGGCCGTACGGCAAGTTCGCCGTGGACGTCAACAACGGTTTCGACGCCTACTACGTCGTGGACCCGGACAAGAAGAAGAAGGTGTCCGAGCTCAAGCGGCTGCTCAAGGACGCCGACGAGCTCTACCTCGCCACGGACGAGGACCGGGAGGGTGAGGCGATCGCCTGGCACCTGCTCGAGGTGCTCAAGCCCAAGGTGCCGGTGAAGCGGATGGTCTTCCACGAGATCACCAAGGAGGCGATCCAGCGGGCCGCGCACGAGACCCGTGACCTCGACACCCGGCTCGTCGACGCGCAGGAGACCCGCCGGATCCTCGACCGGCTCTACGGCTACGAGGTCAGCCCGGTGCTGTGGCGCAAGGTGCGGCAGGGCCTGTCCGCCGGGCGCGTGCAGTCCGTCGCGACCCGGATGATCGTCGAGCGCGAACGCGCCAGGATGGCCTTCCGCGCCGCCTCCTACTGGGACGTCGAGGGCGAGTTCGCGCCGGAAAACGCTGCGGGGCAGGCGTTCACGGCTCGACTGACCGCGGTCGAAGGACGGCGTGTGGCGACCGGACGGGACTTCCGGGACGACGGGTCACTGCGGACCACCGAGGTCGCGCACCTGGACGAGGAAGCGGCCACGGCGATCGCCGTCGGGGTGACCGCGGCGGACGTCACCGTGTCCAGCGTGAGCGAGAAGCCCTACACCCGTCGGCCGGCCGCGCCGTTCACGACGTCCACGCTGCAGCAGGAGGCGGGGCGCAAGCTGCGGATGAGCAGCAAGAACGCCATGCGGGTCGCCCAGCGGCTCTACGAGAACGGCTACATCACCTACATGCGCACCGACTCGACCACGCTGTCGGCGTCGGCGCTCTCCGCCGCGCGTGGCCAGGCCCGGGACCTGTATGGGGCGGAGTACGTCCCCGACGCCCCGCGCCGCTACGAGAAGAAGGTCAAGAACGCCCAGGAGGCGCACGAGGCGATTCGCCCGGCCGGCGACCGTTTTCGCACCCCGGCCCAGGTCGCGGGTGAGCTGCGGGGCGAGGAGTTCGCCCTCTACGAGCTGATCTGGAAGCGCACCGTCGCCTCGCAGATGGCGGATGCGCGGGGTTCGACAGCCACCGTGAAGCTCGGCGCCACGCTGCCCGACGGCCGCGCGGTCGAGTTCACCGCCAGCGGCACGGTCATCACCTTCCGCGGGTTCCTCGCGGCCTACGAGGAGGGCAAGGACGAGGAGACGCTGGCGCGCTCGGCGCAGGAGGCCGAGGAGCGTCGGCTGCCCAAACTGTCCGAGGGCGTGGCGCTCGACGTGCTGCGCGCGGAGGCCGACGGTCACGAGACGTCACCGCCGGCCCGCTACACCGAAGCGACCTTGGTCAAGGCCATGGAGGAGAAGGGGATCGGGCGTCCGTCCACCTACGCGGCGACGGTCGGCACCATCCAGGACCGCGGCTACGTCCGCAAGCGTGGCTCCGCGCTGATCCCGACCTGGCTGGCGTTCGCCGTGACCCAGCTGCTGGAGGAGCACTTCGCGACGTTGGTGGACTACGACTTCACCGCCTCGATGGAAGAGGACCTCGACCAGATCGCCGGCGGGCAGCGGCAGCGGGTGGAGTGGCTCGAGCGCTTCTACTTCGGTGACGAGGCCGAGTCGGTCGAGGGCCTGCGCCACCTGGTCGACGACCTGGGCGAGATCGACGCTCGCGAGATCTCGACCATCCCGGTCGGCGGCGGCATGGTCGTCCGCGTGGGTCGGTACGGCCCCTACGTCGAAGAGGTCGCGCCCGCCGGCGTCGACCCCAAGACCGGCGAGGTGACCGACGAGACCAAGGTCGAGACGAGCGGAAAGCCGCGGCGCGCCACGATTTCCGACGAGATCGCACCCGACGAGATGACGCCCGAGAAGGCTCGTGAGCTGCTGGAGTCCGCGGCGGACGACGGGCGCGTCCTGGGCCAGGACCCCAGCACCGGGCGGGACGTGGTGGCCAAGTCGGGCCGCTACGGTCCCTACGTCACCGAGGTGCTGCCGGAGGAGCTCGCGGCCAAGAAGGGCAAGGCCAAGGTCAAGCCCAAGACGGCCAGCCTGTTCAAGGACATGGACCTCGCCACCATCGACCTGGACACCGCACTCAAGCTGCTCAGCCTCCCGCGCGTGGTGGGCACGGATCCGGAGTCGGGCGAGGAGATCACGGCACAGAACGGGCGCTACGGCCCCTATCTCAAGAAGGGCACCGACTCGCGCTCGCTGCAGTCGGAGCCGCAGCTGTTCTCCATCACCCTGGAGGAGGCCCTGGCGCTCTACGCCCAGCCCAAGCAGCGCGGCCGGGCCAGCAGCGCGCCGCTGAAGGAGCTCGGCCAGGACCCGGCCACCGGGAAGCCGGTCGTGGTCAAGGACGGCCGGTTCGGCCCCTACGTCACCGACGGCGAGACCAACGCGACGCTGCGCCGAGATGACGACCCGACGACGATCACGCCCGAGCGGGCCTTCGAGCTGCTCGCCGACAAGCGGGCCAAGGGCCCCACGACCCGCAAGCGGTCCACCCGCAAGACGGCGAAGAAGTCCACGAAGAAGGCGGCTGCCAAGAAGTCCGCGACCAAGAAGTCCGGAAACTGAGCACGCCAGGGAACCGATTCGGCGCCGGCACAGTCTGATCGGTGCGCATATCCCCTTCGGCACCCTGACGAGAGAAAGCAGAGCCATGCACATCACCCTCACCCGATCCCGCGCTGCGGCAGCCGGTGCGGCACTCCTGGCAGTCGTCGCCCTCGCGGGCTGCGGCGAGGACGAGGCGCCGACCGCGGACGCCCCGAGCGCGCCCGCGACCAGCGAGGCGGCTCCCGAGACCAGTGCGGAGCCCACCACCCCGGCCGAGCCCACCACGGAGGCACCGACCAGCGAGGCGCCGGCCACGACCGAGCCTGCCGAAGAGGAGACCACCGAAGCGGAGGACGACCCGGAGGAGACGCCCAGCACGAGTGTCCCGACGGCCAGCGCCGCCAAGGGTCTCACCAAGCCGGGCACCACCTTGAAGTTCGGCCAGTCGGCCAATGTGAAGGTCGATTACGCGGGCAGCACCTGGATCGGTGGCATCAAGGTGACCGCCCTCGAGAAGGCGCCGAAGTCCGACTACAAGGAGCTCGGCGTCCGCAGCGACGCCGGCAACGTCTACTACCTCCGGTATGACGTCACCTACCTGGCCGGCAAGACCAAGTACCCGCCGGACGGCGGTCAGGTCAGCTGGACCGACCTGCACCCCAAGTTCGGGTCGAACCAGAAGCTGCAGCTGATCAACAACCCGGGCTTCGACAAGTGCACCACGGTCGTTCACGACAACGACGAGGAGGAGCTCGAGCAGGGCGAGACGGCCAAGAACATGTGCCACCCGTTCCTCGTGAACAAGGGCAAGCTGACCCAGGTCATCCACGAGAACTACAACGACGAGAAGCACGAGTACGAGATCATCACCTGGAAGAAGTGATCTCGCCGGGTTGAACGGCTACGCGCGAGGCGCGAAGGCCGGCCCGATCGACCGCCCCGGGCGGGGAACCTCAGCGAGGAGGTTCCCCGCCCGCGTCGTCCGGGCGTCTGCCCATCCGCAGCACCAGCTCGCGTGCGGTGCCCCACAGTCCCCGGCGGAACAGCAGCACGATGATCACGAAGATGGACCCGGTGATGATCCCGATGCCGTCGAAGCCGATGGTGGCGAGCTTGTCCTCGAGGAGGACCACCAGCGTGGCGCCCACGGGGCCGCCCCACAGCGTGCCGATGCCACCCAGCACGGTCATCAGCACGACCTTCCCCGACGTGGTCCAGGCGAGCTCCTGCAACGAGGCGAACCCGTGGCTGATCGAGAAGACGCCGCCCGCCAGGCCGGCCAGCCCCGCGGACAACACGAACGCGATCACCTTGTAACGCTCCACGTCGTAGCCGAGCGCGCGGGCCCGGGCCGGGTTGTCCCGGATCGCCACCAGGACCCGGCCGAACGGGGAGTGCAGGATGCGCCAGGCCGCCCAGGCGCCGAGCAGGATGGGGACGATCCCGGCGTAGTAGAAGTAGAACGCGTCGGTCTCGACCAGCTCGATGCCGAAGAAGCTGGTCGGGATGCCCTGCAGGCCGTTCTCGCCACCGGTGAGGTCGTCCCACTGGTTGGCGACGAAGTAGACCATCTGCGCGAACGCCAGGGTCACCATGGCGAAGTAGATCCCGGTGCGCCGCACCGAGAGCCAGCCGATCGGCACCGCCAGCACCATCGCGAAAGCCATGCCGCCGAGGATGGCCACCGGGAACGGCACCCCGATGTGGATGGCGATCAGCCCGGTGACGTAGGCGGACGAACCCCAGAAAGCCGCATGGCCGAAGGACAGCAGCCCGGTGTAGCCGAGCAGCAGATCCACCGAGATCGCGAACAGTGCCCAGGCCGCGATGTCCATCGCCACCGGCGGGTAGACGAACCAGGGCAGTGCCAGGGCCACCACCAGGCCGACGGCGAGCAGGACCCAACGCAGCCGGCCGCGCCCGGCTCCGGAGACCGGACGCGTCTGCTCGAGTTCCGCCGTGGGAGCGGATTGCTCGCTCATGCGTGACCTCCGTTTCGGCTCCTCGGCGGCAGGGTCGCTCCGCTCCATCGTCGCCGCTGGTCGTCGCCGCTCATGTCGCCTCCTGACGTCCGAAGAGCCCGGCCGGGCGCACCAGGATGATGATCGCCATGAGGACGAAGATGGCGATCTGCGAGAACGCCGGGGCGTAGGCCTGTCCGTAGGCCTCGACGAGGCCGACCAGGAAGCCCGCGACCACGGCTCCGAGGACCGAGCCCAGCCCGCCGATGACCACGACGGCGAACAGGATGATGACGAAGTTGCCGCCCATGTCCGCGGTGATCGCCCGGAACGGCGCCGCGAGCACACCGGCCAGGCCGGCGAGCGCGATGCCGAAGCCGAACACCGGTGTCACCCAGCGGTTCACGTTGATGCCCAGGGCGCGAGTGCGCTCGGGCTCCTCGGTGGACGCACGCACGATCATGCCGATCCGGGTGCGGGTGAGCAGCAGCCAGACGGCGAGGCACACCAGGATCGAGAAGAGGAACACGAACACCTGGTAGGTGGGCAGCCCCAGCGAGCCCAGGTGCAGCTGGCCGCGCAGCCCGGCCGGCTGCTCGTAGGGGAGGCCGGACACGCCATACCGGCGTTTCACCAGGTCGACGAGGACCAGTGCGATACCGAAGGTGAGCAGGAAGTTGTAGAGCACGTCGAGCCGCAACAGCCACTGCACGAAGACTCGCTCGAGCAGCACCCCGAAGAAGAACATCAGGATCGGCACCACCACGAGGGCGACCCAGAAGTGCATCCCGGCCACGTCGAGCAGCACCGCCGAGCCGACCGCACCGAGCATGTAGCAGGCGCCGTGCGCGAAGTTGACCACGCCGAGCACCCCGAAGATCACCGCGAGTCCGAGCGCAGCCAGCGCGTAGAACCCGCCCGCCGCGAGACCCTGCAGCGTGTACTGGATGAACGCGCTCATGTGCCCCTCCGGTCGCGGCTCCTCGGCGGCAGGGTCGCTCCGCTCCATCGTCGCCGCTGGTCGTCGCCGCTCACGTGTGTCGCTCCCGGGGAGGGGTGGCCCAGC
>CAYRLV010000213.1:0-6757 GCA_964425155.1 uncultured Ornithinicoccus sp.
GTAGACCTCGAAGTGGATGTGCGGCCACCGCCCCGAGTAGCAGGCGGGGAAGATGCTGGTGAACCGCACGACGCCGTCCCCGTCGGCGATCTGCACGCCGCGCAGGAAGTTCTCCTTCGCCGCGGATCCGGTGTACATCGAGTACTCGCCCTCGCGGGTGCAGTGCCAGACGTAGACGGCGACGTCCTGGAACGGCGCACCGCCATTGGCGAGGTCGGTGATGGTCAGCTCGAGAGTCATCGGCACGCCCTCGGCCGTGCCGCTCGCGTCGCCGAAGCTGCTCCGGATGTCGCTGCGGACGATGCCACTGTGCTCCAGCACGTCCGGGCCGTTGGAGCCGTCGCCGGGGTAGGGGCCGGCCGTCTCGTCCGGGATCTCGGTGGTGGACCCGCCCGAGCCCCCGGAACCGGTGCCAGTCCTGGTGGGGGTGCCGCTCGGCGTGCTGGCCCCATCGGCGGCGGAGCCGCCGCCGCAGGCGACCAGCCCCACCCCGGCGACGCCGACGCCCAGCATGGTCAGGACCTTCCGGCGCGAGACCAGGGTGCCGAGGTCGAAGGCGAGTCCCTGGTCGACCACCTCCTCATCGGGACGAGGGAGCGGACGCCCCCGGTAGCTCGGGCCGTGGTGACTCATGGAGGGATCCTTTCATCGGGATGGTGCGCCCAACGTAGGAATGCGGCCCGTCACGCTGCTGTGTCCCACCTGAGCGGACCCTGTGCATCGATCCGCCCGGGTCGAAGAGCCGATGCGTGCCCCCGACTCCGGCAGAATTGATCGTCGTGCCTGTCGATCCGGAGACGTTCCGTTCGACCTGCGAGTGAGAGGGCCCGCACCGGGCGGCCCTCCGACACAGGGAGAGAGTCATGCGATACATGCTGATCATGCGGTCCACCGACGAGACGTGGGCCGCCTTCGAGGGCGTCCCCTTCGAGGAGATCATGGCGTCGATGGGACGGTTCAACGAGGAGATGATCCACGCCGGCGTCCTCGTGGCGGCGGAGGGCCTTGACCCGGACCCTGCCGCTGGCGTCGTCGTCGACTACTCCAGTGAGCCTCCGGTCGTGACCGACGGCCCCTACGGCGAGACGAAGGAGCTGTTCGGCGGCTTCTGGATCCTGGACGTCACCTCGAAGGAGGAGGCCGTGGAGTGGGCGCGGCGCGCACCCCTGGCCGGTCCGGGGAGCAAGGCGGAGGTCCGCCGGGTCACCACGATCGACGAGTTCCCCCAGGACAACGAGTGGATCCAGAAGGAGCGGAAGTGGCGCGAGGCCACCGGTCAGCTCTGAGCGGCGACGACGAGCGGCGAGGACGGAGCGAAGCGGCCTGCCGCCGAGGGGCACGACCACCAATGCTGAGAGGGAGCGGGCGTGGCGGATCACCCGGCTCGTGAGGCCGTCGCCGCGGTGTGGCGGATCGAATCGGCCCGGATCGTCGGGGCGCTCGCCCGCTACACCGGAGACTTCGCGCTCGCCGAGGACCTTGCCCAGGAGGCACTGGCGGAGGCGTTGGTCAGCTGGCCGCGCGACGGCATACCGCGCGCTCCAGCGGGCTGGTTGCTCACCGTGGGGCGGCGGCGAGCCATCGACGCCTTTCGGCGTCGTTCCACCCAGGACGAGAGGTATGCCGCCCTCGCCCGTGAGTTGGGCGAGGGCGGCGCGCACTCCGGCGCACCGCCGCCGGAGCCGGATCCGGACGGCTTGCTGTGGGATCCGGACCGGGTGGACGACGACGTCCTGGCCTTGATCTTCACCTGCTGCCACCCCGTGCTGTCGCGCGAGGCGAGGGTGGCTCTCACGCTTCGCGTGGTCGGGGGTCTCACGAGCGACGAGATCGCCGCGGCGTTCCTCGTCCCGACGGCGACGGTGCAAGCGCGGATCACGCGGGCCAAGAAGACCCTGCGTGCCGCAGGGGTGCCCTTCGAGCTCCCGTCCCGTGAGGAACGGGTGGAGCGGCTCGGATCGGTCCGGGAGGTGATCTACCTGATCTTCACCGAGGGTTCCACGGCCAGCTCCGGTGACAGCGTGGTCCGCCCCGACGTCGCCGGCGAGGCCAGACGGCTGGCCCGGGTCCTGGCCAGATTGGTGGCCGACGACGCCGAGGCGCACGGCCTGCTCGCACTGATCGAGCTGACCTCGGCGAGGTTCCCTGCCCGCATCGGGGCGGACGGCGCGCCGGTGTTGCTGGAGCACCAGGACCGTCGCCGGTGGGACCGGGCCGCCATCGGCCGCGGCCGGGCCGCGCTGGCCCGGGCCGGGCTGGTCGGCCGCGGGCTGGGGGCGTTCGGCCTGCAAGCCGCGATCGCCGAGTGCCACGCCGTCGCCCCGTCGGTCGAGGCGACCGACTGGGACCGGATCGTCCTGCTGTATGAAGCGCTCGGGCGGCTTGCCGAGTCGCCCGTGGTCGAGCTCAACCGGGCGGTGGCCGTCTCGATGGCCCGCGGCCCGGCGGCAGCCCTACCTCTCGTGGACGAGCTGGTCGCCGCGGACGCGCTGCGGCACTCGCACCTGTTGCCGACCGTGCGCGGTGAGTTGCTCACCCGCCTCGGCCGCACCGACGAGGCCCGGAAGGAGCTGGCTCGTGCGTTGGACAGGTGCGGGAGCGAGCACGAGCGGGGCGTGTTGCAACGCAAGCTCGCCGACCTGGGCGGGGCCACCCGCGGCCCCGCCGACCGGTGAGACGAGCGCATCGGTGGCCGGTGGGGCGGTCGCGGTCAGAGTCCGGTCACGCGCATGGTGATGTTGATCCGCCCTGACTCCAGCCCGCACCCCTCCGGCGCGGTGCCGGGGTAGGTGCGGGGGACTCCGTGGTACGCGAGGCGTGACGGGCCGCCGAAGACGAAGAGGTCGCCTGAGGCCAGGTCGATGTCCTCGTACGGGCGTCCTCGGCTCTCGGTGTTGCCGAACCGGAACTGGCAGGTGTTGCCGATCGACAGCGACACCACCGGTTCTCGCGAACGCTCGTCCTTGTCCTGGTGCATGCCCATCCGGGCTGCGTCGTCGTAGTAGTTCACCAGTGCCGTGTCCGGGGTGTAGCCGTCGCCAGCATGGGGGTCGCCATTCGCCCGGACGAGTGCCTGCCGGCCGAGGCGGACCATCCAGTCGGGGAACGGCAGCACCCGGTTGCCGTTCACGTCCACGGCTTCACGGGTGTATTCGTAAGGCCGCCAGTGCCATCCGAGACAGACGGTCCGGACACTCATCTCGTGCCCACGCACCCTTGCAGCACGGATCGGCACCGGACCCTCCACCCACGCGTGGAAGCGGGCCACCAGCCAGCGCTGCTGCTCGAGGGTGAGCCAGCCCGGCACCCAGGTGGCACCGGGCGCGACCTCCCGCTGCGGTCGCGGGCCCAGGTCGTCGTCGAAGAGGGTCTGCACGTCTGCTGGTCCGTCCGTGGCGTTCTGGGGGGTCAGGCCGCGTCGTGGAAGACGAGGCCGAGGGTGTGCCGCTGCCCGGACCTGACCGCCGAGACCCCGTGGCGGACCGGGGCCGCCGACCAGCCCCGCTTCGACTCCACCGGTCGGTCCCTCGTCGTGAAGACGTAGCCGTGGCCCTGCGGGAGCAGTGTTGCGGTGCCTCGCGACTGGGCGCGGGGTCGCTGCTCGAGCAGGAGGAACTCACCGCCGGTGTGGTCGACACCCGGGTCGTTCAGGTTGATCACCACCTGCAGCGGGAACACCAGATCACCGTAGAGGTCCCGGTGCAGGGCGTTCCAGTCCCGCGCGCCGTACCGCAGCAGGATGGCGGTCGACCTGGTCTGGCCCGCCCGGTGACACTGGTCGAGCCACTCGTCCAGTGTGTCCGGCCACGGAGCCGCCCGCCCGAGCTTGGCCCACCAGTCGCGGGCGATGGGCAGCAGGCGAGGGTAGAGCGCCTGCTTGAGCCGTTCGACCGGCTCGGGGTAGGGCGTGGCGAAGTAGCGGTATTCGCCGCGGCCGAACCGGTAGCGCTCCAGGTCGATCGTGCTGCGGAACAGGTCATCCCGAAGGTACAGCTCACGGAGCCGTCGGGCCTCGTCGGGCGACAACAACTGCGGCAGCAGTGCCCCGCCGTACTCGTTGACCTCGTCGGTGATCGCCGCCCAGTCCCCGGAGTCGACGCGCTGCTTCCAGCGGTCCGGGGCAGGCTGCCTTGCCGTGGTCATGCCGCGTGCTCCAGCTCGAGCAGGGTGGCCTTGGCCTCGGTGCCGCCCGCGTAGCCGCCCAGCGAGCCGTCCGAGCGCAGCACGCGGTGGCAGGGAACGACGACCGGCAAAGGGTTGGTGGCGCACGCGCTGCCCACGGCGCGAACAGCCTTGGGGTTGCCGACGATCCGGGCCACGTCGCCGTAGGACTCGGTGCGTCCGTAGCCGATCCGGGACAGGTGCCGCTGCACGGTGAGGCGGAAGCCGCTGGAGAGGGAGCGGTCCAGCGGGAGGTCGAACTCGGTGCGCTGGCCGGCGAAGTACTCGTCGATCTCGCGGGTCGCCGCGTCGAGCCGCTGCGGGGCTCGCAGCACCCGTGGGCTGACCCTCGCGGCAAGGTCCGCCAGGACCGTGTCGTGGTCCTGGCTGGCGTAGGCGACGCGGACCAGTCCGCGATCGGTGGCCGCGAGCAGCAGCGATCCGACAGGCGTGTCGATGGTGGTGTAGGCGACGTCGACCAGCCCGTCGCGGTCGGCGGCCACCTCGAGGCGGCGGTGCAGCTCGATCATCCGCGCGGGGTCGGTGGTGGTCGTGGCGTCGTGCAGGGCTCGCACGAGGGCAGGTGCGCCCTCGTGGGGGTCCAGTGTGCTCATGTCGTGGTCCTTCCTGGTGTGCCCCGTAGACGCGCACGTCGGCCCGGGCGTGAGGTCCGGCTCATCCGGGGGTGCTCTGCCGGGTCGACCCACCGGGCACGAAGGGTGCGCAGCCCGTCGGCGGCCGCCCGCCGGGCCGCGTCGGTGCTGCCGCCGAGGATGGCCGCCACCTCGCGGTGCGGCAGCCCGCCGAGATAGTGGTAGGCGATCGCCTGGCGCTGTTTGGTCGGTAGCTCGCCGACGGCCTGCCAGATTCCGGAAGCCGACTGGTCCGGGAGCCCGGTGGTCGACGGCTGGTCGGGCAGGTGCTCGGTCGGCACCGCCTGGCGCTGTCGGCGACGGGTCACATCGATGGCCTTGCGGTGCGCGATCGTCACCAGCCACGCCTCGACGTTGGCGTCCACCGGCAGGTCGGGCCACGCCCGCAGGGCTGCGAGGAACGTCTCGCTCCACGCGTCCTCCGCGTCCGCGTGCGGGCCGAGCACGGCGCGACAGACCCGCAGCACGGTGGGGCCGTGCCGCTCGACGATCTGCTCGAACGGTGGCTTGGTGTCCATCACCCGGGAGACGCTACGAGGGTCGGAAACGTGAGAAGGCCTCTCCCGGGCAACCTACCCCGGCGCCGGACGGCCCGGTTGTGGCGGCAACACTGGTCGGTGCCAGACCGTCCACGGCGAAGGAGCGACGACCATGCGCGCACGGGACCTCGGCCTCGTGATCGGCGGACACCCCACCGGGCCGCACAACGCCATCACCGACGTCGACGGGGTGACCGTGGGGCACACCACCCTCGTGGAGGGTGACCCGTCGGCCGGTGGTCGGACGCCAGTCGTGCGGACCGGGGTGACCGTCGTCGTGCCGCACGAGCACATCTGGACCGAGCCGGTGTTCGCCGGCCCGCACCGGCTGAACGGCAGCGGTGAGATGACCGGCCTGGAGTGGGTGCGTGAATCCGGCGAGCTGACCTCGCCGATCGCGCTGACCAACACGCACAGCGTCGGTGTGGTGCGCGACGCCCTCGTCGAGGCACAGGTGCGCGAGCGCGGTCCGGGACCCTACTGGTGCCTGCCCGTGGTGGCTGAGACGTATGACGGGCTGCTGAGTGACATCAACGGTCACCACGTCCGGGCGGAGCACGTCGACGAGGCGCTGCGCGAGGCACGCTCCGGCCCGGTCGCCGAGGGCTGCGTCGGTGGCGGCACCGGCATGATCTGCCACGGGTTCAAGGGTGGCCTCGGCACCTCCTCGCGGGTCGCCGAGGCGGGTGGCACCTCATACACGGTCGGCGTCCTGGTCCAGGCAAACCATGGTCGGCGAGAGCGGTTGCGGATCAACGGGATCCCGGTGGGGGAGCGCATCGGCCCCGACGTCGTCCCGGTGCCCGCCGCCCCGGCAGGCCACGCCCCCGGGAGCGGCTCGATCATCGTGGTCGTGGCAACGGACGCACCGCTGCTGCCCCACCAGTGCAGCCGGCTGGCACAGCGTGCGGCTCTCGGGGTCGGGCGGACGGGCGGGGTGGGTGAGCAGTACAGCGGTGACCTCGTGCTGGCGTTCTCCACCGGCAACCGCGGGCTGCCGAGCTATGTCGGAGGGGAGGACGCGGTCAGTGCGCCACCACCCGTCACGGTGCGCATGGTGGCGCCGCAGGTGCACACGCTGCTGTTCGACCTGACGGTCGAGGCGACCGAGGAGGCGATCGTCAACGCGTTGGTCGCCGCGACGACCACGGTCGGGCGGGGCGGGGTCACCGCCCGGGCGCTCGACCACCATCTGCTCCGGACGGCGATGCAGCCGGCCTGACGGGTCTCGTCCGACGAGTCCCGTCAGGCCAGGTCGAGGTCAGCCGTGGTAGCGGATCTCGACCCGTCGGTTCTTGGCCCGACCCTCCGGGTTGTCCTCGCCGCCCTTCTCGTTGGGCGCCACCGGCCGGCTCTCGCCGTAACCCTTCACGCTCAACCGTAGGTCCGGTCGTGCCTGCTTGA
>CAYRLV010000214.1:0-6729 GCA_964425155.1 uncultured Ornithinicoccus sp.
CGGTGAACGCGCCGTATCGCTTGGTCAGTCGTTCGACTCGGATCATGGTGACCACGGTGCCCGGTCCGGCACCCCGCGCACATCGGCCGCAGGTCGCCTCTCGCGTGCGACTTTGGTAGGGGTGTGGCTACGACTGCGGTCGCTGGTCCCCTGCGCGCCCGCGCGCCTACGCTGGCGCCGTGTCCGCCGCTGCCTCCTCCCCCGCGCCGGCGCCGTTGACCCCGTGGCAGCGGACCTGGCGGGTCCTGCTCGCCGTCGTCGTCGGGCTGCTGCTGTGGTTGGGGACCGCCTCGGCAGCACACGGCCAGCACGAGGAGGAGCTGGCCTTCCTCGACCTGTGCCTGGGCGTTCCCGCCGTGCTGCTGGTGATCTGGCACCGCCGGGCTCCGGTGCTCGTCGCCGTCCTCACCACCGCCCTGTCCGCCGTGTCCACCTTGGCCATCGGACCGTCCTTCGTGGCGCTGGCCTCACTGGCCACCCGGCGGCGGTGGCGAGCGGTGGGCGGTGTGCTCCTCCTCGGCCTGGTCGCCGGAAGCGTCTACGACCGGCTCTTCCCGTTCGTCAACGAGGACCTCCCCTGGTGGGTCTCGTTGCTGGTGGGGGCGCTGGCCTACGGGATCTGCATCGCGCTCGGGCTCTACATCGGCGCCCGACGCGACCTGATCGCCTCCTACCGGGAGCGGGCGGAGACCGCCGAGCGGGAGCAGGCCATGCGGGTGGCCCAGGCCAAGGTCAACGAGCGCACCCGGATCGCCCGGGAGATGCACGACGTGCTCGCGCACCGGATCTCGTTGGTGGCCATGCACGCCGGCGCGCTGGCCTACCGCTCCGACCTGACCCGCGAGGAGACGGCCGAGACGGCCACCGTGCTGCGCGACAACGCCCACCGCGCGCTGGCCGACCTGCGTGACGTGCTCGGCGTCCTGCGTGACACCGACGGCACCGAGGCCAGCACCCGGCCGCAACCGACCCTCGTGGACCTCGACGAGCTGGTCGAGGACAGCGAGCGGGCGGGCACCCCGGTGCGCCTCACGGTCGAGGTCGACGACCTCGCCGCGGTGCCCGACACCACGGCACGCAACGCGTACCGCATCCTGCAGGAGAGCCTGACCAACGCCCGCAAGCACGCGCCCGGGGAGGCGGTCGACCTCACCGTCTCCGGGGCGGCCGGGGGACGGCTCGTGCTGAAGGTGCGCAACGCCATACCGACCGATCCCGCGGCAGGTGACGAGCCCTCCCTGCCGGCCAGCGGCATGGGGCTGACCGGCCTGGCCGAGCGCGCCCTGCTCAGTGGCGGCGAGCTCACCTTCGGTCCGACGGCTCAGGGCTCGTTCGTCGTGCGTGCCTGGCTACCGTGGGCGCCATGACCGGGACCGACGAACCGGCGGCACCCGTGCGGGTCGTGCTCGTCGACGACGACGGGCTGGTGCGCGCCGGCCTGCGGATGATCCTCGGCGGCGACCGTTCGATCGAGCTGGTCGGTGAGGCGGCCGACGGCGTGGCGGCCCTCCGCGTCATCGAGGAGAGCCGGCCGGACGTCGTGCTGATGGACATCCGGATGCCACGGCGGGACGGCCTGACCGCGACCAGCATGGTGCTGCAACAGTTCTCGAGCGTCCGGGTGATCGTGCTGACCACGTTCGACACCGACGAGTCGGTGCTGCGCGCGCTGCGGATCGGGGCGAGCGGGTTCCTCCTCAAGGACACACCGCCGGAGCGGCTCGTGGAGGCCGTGCACGCGGTCGCCGAGGGTCAGCCGATGCTCTCCCCCAGCGTCACGGCCCAGCTGATCAGCCGGGTCTCCGCCGACGGCGACGACGACCGGCGGGCCGAGGCGCTGCGCCGGCTCGAGTCGCTGACCGAGCGGGAGCGGGAGGTCGCGGTGGCCATCGGGCGCGGCCGGTCCAACGCCGACATCGGCCGCGAGCTCTACCTCAGCGTCCCCACCGTCAAGGCCCACGTCTCGCGGCTGCTCACCAAGCTCGACGCCGACAACCGGGTGCAGATCGCGATCTGCGTGCACGACGCCGGGCTGGTCTGAGCCCGAACGGATCCTGGCCCCAGCCCGACGAAGACGACGCCCCGCGGGGGCCGCATGCGGGTTAGCGTGTGCCCATGAGCGAGCCCACGGTCAGCCAGCCGCCCGAACCCACCCTGCCGCCCCTCGACGAGGACTGGTCACGAGCGTTGTGCATCGTCGCCCATCCGGACGACCTGGAGTACGGCGCCGCCGCGGCGGTCGACCGGTGGGTGCGGCAGGGCAAGCAGGTCACCTACCTGCTGGCCACCCGGGGTGAGGCCGGCATCGACGGCCTGCACCCCGACCAGGCCGGTCCGCTGCGCGAGCAGGAGGAGCGGGACGGGGCCGCTGAGGTGGGCGTGGACGTGGTGGAGTTCCTCGAGCACCGCGACGGCGTGGTCGAGTACGGGCTGCCGCTGCGGCGCGACATCGCCCGGGCGGTGCGCCGGCACCGGCCGGACCTCGTGATCACCGGCACGCACCGCGAGACGTTCCCGGGCGGGTTCGCCAACCAGGCCGACCACCGCGCCGTGGGCCTGGCCGCACTCGACGGCTCCCGGGACGCCGGGAACCGGTGGATCTTCCCCGAACTGCTCGACGAGGGCCTCGAGCCGTGGTCGGGCGTCCACCGGGTGTGCTTCGCCGCCTCGCCGCAGCCGACGCACGGCGTCGACGTCAGCGACCACTTCCCGGCCGCGGTGGCCTCGCTCACGGCGCACCGGGAGTACCTCGCCGGGCTCGGCGACGACTACCCGACCCCCGAGAAGCTGCTCGACCAGATCCTCTCGATGGGCGGCCAGCGCCTCGGCGTCTCGTATGCCGTGCTGTTCGAGGTCTTCTCGATCTGACCCGGGCCACCGGGTGGCAGACTCGGGCCATGCGTTCCGAGCTGCGCACCTACCGCACCGGGGGCCACGACGTGGTCCTCGACCTCACCGGCGACTGCGAGGCGTTCGTCGCGGGCGAGGCCGATGGACCGGACGGGCTGCTGCACGTCTTCGTGCCGCACGCGACGGCCGGGTTGGCCATCCTCGAGACCGGCGCGGGGAGCGACGACGACCTGCTGGCGGCCCTCGCCGACCTGTTGCCCGCCGACGACCGCTGGCGCCACCAGCACGGCTCGCCCGGCCACGGCCGCTCGCACGTGATGCCGGCGCTGGTCCCGCCCTACGCCACCGTGCCGGTGGTCGACGGCCGGCTGGCCCTGGGCACCTGGCAGAGCATCTGCCTGGTCGACCTCAACGTGGACAACCACGAGCGCCAGGTGCGGCTGTCCTTCCTCCCCGCCTGATCCCCTCACCCCACCCCCCTTCTCCGTGAGGAATCTTCGTGAGGTTTCGGCCCCTGAGAGGGCACCAAACCTCACGAAGATTCCCCACGGAGATCAAGCGCGGGGGAGGGGAGGGGTCAGCCGCGACCGACGCCGAACCGCTCCAGCCGGGCGTCGGCGAACGTCAGTTCCGACCACGGGCCGGCATAGCTGAGCACCGCGACCCCACTGGTCGGGAACCCCTGCGACATGTGCTCGTGCGCGATCGCCGACCCCCTGCCGTCCGCCAGCAGGCTGGCCAGCGACGGCACCCCCGGGGCGTGGCCCACGAGCAGGACCACGTTGGCGTCCTCGTCGGCCTCGCGCAGCACGTCGAGCAGCGCCTCCGGTGTCGCGTTGTAGATGCGCCGGTCGTGCCGCACCTCGGCCTCGGCGCACCCCGCGGTCGCCACCGCGTCACAGGTCATCGTGGCGCGGGTCGCCGGCGAGCAGAGCACCTCGTCGGCGCCGTAGCCGTGGTCGGCGATCCACCGGCCCGCCGCCTTGGCGTCCCGGACGCCGCGCTCGGTGAGCTTGCGTTCGGCATCCAGCCCGTTGCCCTGCTCCGCCTTGGCATGACGCAGCAGGATCAGCGTCCGGTCGTGGCACGCGCGCGTCATACCCCGAGCATGCCGCGCCGGCCCGGCTTTGTCATGCCCCCCGGCTGCCGAGCTCCGGGCCTTCGGCCGGCAGACCGAGCAACCGGAGCAGCGCGGTGGTGTCGAGGTGCTCCTCGACCGCGTCCGCGAGCCGCTCGAGCATCGCCTCCCGTCGCCGCGCGAAGCCGGGGGCACCCTCCACCGGTCGCCAGTCCAGCCCGGCCTGCCGCCCCACCGCCACGAGGAACGCCCGCCGGAAGTCGTCGTTCTCCATCGTCCCGTGCCAGGTGGTCCCCCACACGCTGCCCACCCGCCAGCCGTCGAGGAACGCTTCCGCGGCCCCGTCGCCTTCCGCCCCCGGCAGCGGGTGCACCGTCCCGTGGTGGATCTCGTATGCCGTCACCTCGCTCCCGCGCCACTCTCCCCGTGGTCTGCCCAACCGCTTCGCGGGGTCGAAACGCACCGTCGTGGGAAGCAGTCCGAGGCCGGGCACGCTGGCACCGGAAGGCGATTCGATCCCGTCGGGGTCCTCGATGGTGCGGGCCAGCATCTGGTGGCCGCCGCAGATCCCGAGCACCGGGCGGCCCTCCTCGGCACGCCGCTGCAGCGCCCGGTCGATCCCGCGCGACCGCAGCCACGCGAGGTCGGGGATCGTGGCCCGCGACCCCGGCAGGACCACGAGGTCGGCACGGGCCACGGCGTCGGCGTCGGCGCTCACCCGCACGTCGACACCGGGCTCGGCGGCGAGGGCGTCGACGTCGGTGGTGTTGGAGATCCGGGGCAACCGCACGACGACCGCGCTCATCGTCGCGGCGGGCAGGTGCTCCGGCGCCGCTCCCGCCCGACCGGACCACCCCTCGACGGCGAGGGAGTCCTCGCCGTCGAGCCACACGTCATACAGGAACGGGAGCACGCCGAGCACGGGGCGGTCGGTGCGCTCCTCCAGGGTCCGCAGCCCGGGCCGGAGCAGGTCGAGGTCGCCGCGGAACTTGTTGACGATCCAGCCGCGCACGTGCGTCTGGTCCGCCGGGTCGAGCAGGCCGAGCGTGCCGTACATCGCGGCCAGGACGCCGCCGCGGTCGATGTCACCGACGACGACGACCGGCAGGTCCACGGCACGCGCCAACCCCAGGTTCACGTAGTCGCCGTCCCGGAGGTTGACCTCGGCGGGGCTGCCCGCTCCCTCGGCGACGACGACGTCGTGGCGGGCGGCCAGGTCGCGGTAGGCCGCGAACGCTGCCTCGGCGAGCGCGCGCCGCCCGGTCGCCCACTCCCCCGTCTCGAGCGTGCCGTGCGGCTGCCCCATGACCACGACGTGGGAGCGCCGGTCCGTGCCGGGTTTGAGCAGCACCGGGTTCATCGCCGCCTCGGGCTCCACGCGGGCGGCGACGGCCTGCAGCCACTGGGCCCGGCCGATCTCGGCCCCGTCCGCGCAGACCATCGAGTTGTTGGACATGTTCTGGCTCTTGAACGGCGCGACCCGGACGCCGCGCCGCGCGAGCCAGCGGCACAGCCCGGCCGTGACCAGGCTCTTGCCCGCGTCCGAGGTGGTGCCCGCCACCAGCAACCCGCCCAACCCGGCCTCCTTGAGACGGCTTTGACACCCCGACCCCCACGTGGGACCGTTCGATCACCGAAAGCCTGTGATCAGGGGAAGCCGGTCGAAGTCCGGCGCTGACCCGCAACCGTAGGCCGTGGCCCCAGGGCGTCGCCCACCGGGCCCGGCAAGCCGGAGCACCTGTCACTGGCCCTCGGCTCCAACATCAGATCCGTCGTGGAACGCGGACCGGAGTCAGAGATTCGGGACGGCCCCGGCGCCGCTTCCCGCACCTCACGCACCGGCCGTGAGGAGGAATGCCCATGCCAGCTCTCGCCAGTGCCACCCGCGCCAGGGGCGCCCGACGACCGTCCGTGGTCCTGCTCGTCTCGGTCGCGCTCGCCGCACTGTTCACCATGCTGCTCGCGCCCGCAGGACCGGCGCACGCGGCCGCCTACCGCTACTGGGGCTACTACCAGCTCAAGGACGGCGCCTGGGCCTTCGCCAACAAGGGCCCCTCGCAGATCACCCCCAAGGACGGCAGCGTCGAGGGCTGGCGGTTCGCGATCAGCGGCGCCGGCAAGGAGGTCCGCGACCCGCGGGCCGTGCTCACCTTCGACGAGATCTGCGGCGACACCGAGCCCGCGGACGGCAAGAAGCGGGTCGGCGTGGTCCTCGACTTCGGGCGCGCCGTCGACGCCGAGGGCGGGGTGACGCCGCCCGAGCCGGTGGCCGAGTGCGCCGTGGTGCCGGAGGCGGCCCACAGCGACGAGGTGCTCGCCGCGGTCGCCGACGTGCGCGCCGAGAAGGATCTCGTCTGCGCGATCGACGGCTACCCGGAGCGGGGCTGCGGCGACGAGGTCAAGGACGTGCCCGAAGCCGCCACCCAGCCGGACCAAGCGGTCCAGATCCCGGTGGCCGGCGGCGCCGCGGACTCCGCCGCGGCCCCGGCCCCGACCACGGCCGCGCCGACGACCGGCTCGGCGACCCAGGCCGCCGGAGCGACGCCGAGCAGCCCACCGAGCAGCCAGCCGAGCGCCACCGGTGCCGGACAGGCCGACGGGCAGGCCACGGCCGCCGGGGACCGGTCCGAGAGCGACTCGGGCACCGGCGCCGGCACCTGGATCGGCATCGCCGTGGTGGTGCTCGCGGTCCTCGGCGTCGCGGCCGTCGCGCTGCGCCGCCGCACGCAGGCCTGAGTCCGGACGGACCGTGCTGCAGGCCACCGACCGCCCCACCCTCCCGCGACTGCTGCACCCGGTCG
>CAYRLV010000215.1:0-4585 GCA_964425155.1 uncultured Ornithinicoccus sp.
CACGTGCGGGCGCTCTCGCGAGGCGGCCCGGTCGACCGCAGCCTGCGCGTCCACCTGCACTTCCACCCGGACCGGGAGACGGGTGGCCGGACCGTCCTGCAACACCTGGCGGCGGACGGCGTCTACCGGTCGCAATTCGAGACCCACACGAGCAACGGCGGGCTGACCGCGCACGCGGGTGGTGACCGATGGCGCTGGGAGCATCGGATCTTCGGCGGCGCCTACGACGATGCGGAGCCGGCCCAACGACCGAAGTATGGCGCCCTCGACCACCGCCGACGCCACACGGGAGCGGCGCCCCGGTTCGGGTCGTGCTACCTGCGGCTGACCGAGGCTGCGCTGGACCGCACGACCTTCTGCTTTCCGGACTCGGTGTTCGACCCCGAGTCGTTCGGCACGGCTGATCGGTGCGATCTGGCCCGGCTCGCCGACGCGTTCGCCGCCGTCGGACGCACGGACCGGGAGGAGGCCGAGCAGGGTGGCCGACTGGACGACTACATCGAGGCGCACACGCACGGAGTCCTGGAGCTCGCCGACGACGTGGAAGCGCTCGTGCTCGACCCCTGTTACCGAGACACCGTGATCGAGGAGCAGGCCCTGACCCTCGAGGTGCCGCTCGAGTGGCACGCCGGCTTCGCCGTGGATCTCTCGGTCGTCCAGCGGCACCCGGACTTCCGCGGGCCGCAGGTCGTCGCGGTGGCCGAGTCCGTCGCAGTGGCCGGGCGGCTGGACGCGCGGATCATCGGCGCGGCGGTGCTCCGCGGCGACCACGACCCGCAGGACCTGAAGAAGGTCTGGCACCACGTCGCCCGCTTCGGGGCAGCCGAATCCTGAGGAGTCAGAAGAGCCGTCAGCGGATCAGGCCGCGGCTGCGACCCTCGGCGGCCGCCGCGGTGCGCGAGGTGACGTCGAGCTTGGTGAAGACCTGGACCAGGTGCGACTTGACGGTGGCCTCGGTGACGAACAGTTGCCGGGCGATGTCGGCGTTGGCCGCACCGTCCGCCACCAGTTGCAGGACCTGGGTCTCCCGACGGGTCAGCGCGTGTCCCGGGGTGCGCACCCGCGACACCAGCCGGCTGGCCACCGACGGTGACAGCACCGTCTCCCCGGAGGCGGCGGTGCGGATCGCCGCCCGCAGCTCGGCCGTCTCGGCGTCCTTGAGCAGGTAGCCGGTCGCCCCGGCCTCGATGGCCCGCAGGATGTCCGCCTCGCTCTCGTAGGCGGTCAGCACGAGCACCCGAGGGGGCCGGGCGAGTCGTGCCAACGCGCCCGTCGCGTCGGCACCGTCCCCGCCGGCGCCGAGGTGGAGGTCCATCAGCACGACGTCGGGACACGCCTCGTCGGCCAGGGAGATCGCCTCGGCGGCCGAGGCGGCCTCGCCGATCACCTCGAGGCCCTCGTCGGGCGCGAGCGCGGCACGCAACCCGGCGCGGACGACGGGGTGGTCGTCGACGAGCAGCACCCGGATCGGCTCAGCCAACGGGGACCTCCCTCGGGGCGCCGTCCTTCGTCGGAACGGTGGCACTCACCGCCGTGCCCCGCCCGGGCGTCGACTCCACCGTCAGCGTGCCCCCGACCTCGGCCAGCCGCGAGCGCATCGCGGCCAGGCCGATGCCGGTGCCGCTCGCCGAACCCCGCACGGGAGCAGAGGTGTCGAAGCCGCGACCGTCGTCCCCGACGTCCAGGCGCACTTCGTCCGGCTGGTAGGTCAGCGTGATCCGTGCTCGCTGCGCGACGGAGTGGGCGATGACGTTGCCGAGGGCACCCTGGGCGGTCCGGAGCAGCGCGACCGCGACTCCCGTGGGCACCTCGTACGGGTCGCCGTCGACCTCGAGGCGCAGGTCGACGCCCACCGGACCCGCGTCGGCCACCATCCGGGCGAGCGCGTCCACCAGTGACTGCCCCTCCAGCTGTCCGGGGCCCAGCGCCCGGACCACGCGACGGGTGTCCTCCAGTGCGGTCGCGGCCGCGTCCGCGGCGGCCTCCAGCTGGCGGCGCGCGGGGTCGGGCAGCGCGCCGGCCTCACGGTCCACGGCGCGCAGGAGCAACACGATGCTGGACAGGCCCTGGGCCACGGTGTCGTGGATCTCGCGGGCCAGCCGTTCGCGCTCGGCCAGCGTCCCCGCATACCGCTCCGCTGCCGCGACCCGCTCCTGGGCCTCGGTGAGCTGGGCGACCAGGGCGGCTCGGCGCTCGGACTCGGCGCGCAGGTCGCGGTAGACCACCGTGATGACAATCGCCACGGCAGCTCCGGTCAGCGGGCCGACGACCACGGCGAGCCGCAACTGCCCCTGGTGCCACGTCACGGCCGCGACCGCGGCCAGCGCGAGGGCGAGGACGAGCGGGACGGACCACCGCAGCGGAAGGGCCTGCAGCAAGAGGAGGAAGATCGCGAAGACCAGCCAGACGAAGTCCTCGGCCAGCACGACCAGCCCGAGCCAGCCGATGACCAGCCCGGCCAGCCACCAGGCGGCCGTCCGCTGCCGGTCCCGGAGGGAGTCGTGGCGAAGTCTGCCCGGTCGCTCGCGTCGGGTGATCGCGGCGCCCCAGGCGTACCAGGCGAGCAGCGCGAGTCCCAGCACCGTCGTCGCGATCGCGTGGTGCCGGGCGGCCACCGCTTGTCCGACGCCCAGGGCGAGCAACCCCACGAACAGGACGTGTTCGCCCTGCCGGAGCAACGCGAAGGCCACGGGCCGCCCACGCCGGGGCGACCCGGGCTCCTCCTGCTCCCCGGCGGTACTCATCCTCCCGTCGACGGTAGCCCGTCGACGAGGCCCGCGCCTCCAACCTTCGATGGAGTTCGACCTCCCACCTTCGCGCGGAGAGGTCCCCTCCTTCGCGCCATGTGGGCGAGGCCGCTCGCCGGAAGCATGGAGGCATGTTCATCGCGCTCCGTGACCTGGCCTTCGCCAGGGGCCGTTTCGCGCTGCTCGGCGGCGTCATCGCCCTGATGACGTTCATGGTCGTGCTGCTCAGCGCCCTCACGGCCGGACTCGGCGCGGCCAGCGTCTCCGCCGTGGACCGGCTCCCGGTCGACCACCTGGCCCTCCAGGCACCAGCCAGCGGCCAGGACGTGTCCTTCTCGACCAGCCGGTTGCCGGCGCACTCGGTGTCCCGGCTCGCGGGCCGCCCCGGAGTGAGCGCGGCGTATCCCCTCGGGGTCGCCGCCAGCCGGCTGAGCCGGGGATCGTCGACCGAGGCGGTGTCCCTGATCGGCACCGACCCCGACCTGCTTCCTCCTCGCGAGGCCGGGGACCCGATCCGAGCCGGGGAGGTCGCTGTCACCGAGGCACTGGCCGACGCGACGGGAGTCGGGCCGGGTGACACGGTGACCGTCGGTGGCCGTTCCCTGCACGTCGCCGCGGTCGTGGAGGACACCACCTTCAACCACCTGCCGGTGGCCTACACCACGATCGACACCTGGCGACAGCTCACCCACCAGCGGGGGGTCACCGCGGTCGGCCTGCGCGGCGACGCCACGGCCGGCACCGGGGCGCTCCCGTCCGGCACGCAGGTCCAGATCGTGACGAAGCAGGGGGCCTTCGACGCGGTCGGCGGCTACCGCTCGGAGCAAGGTTCGTTGAACCTCATGCGCGGCCTGCTCATCGCGGTGTCCGTCCTCGTGGTGGGCAGCTTCTTCACCGTCTGGACCATGCAGCGCGCCGGTGACCTGGCCGTCGTCCGGGCCCTCGGTGGCAGCCGGGGGTACCTGCTCCGAGACGCCCTCGGGCAGGCCGTCCTGGTCTTGCTCGCCGGCGCCGTGGTCGGCGCGGCGGCGGCGGTTGCCGCCGGGCTGGTGGCCTCCGGAGCCGTGCCGATCACGTTGACGCCCGCCACGATCGGCGTCCCCGTCGCAGCCATGGTCGCCGTCGGTCTGCTCGGCGCGGCCGTCGCGGTCCGGCGCGTCGTGTCCGTCGACCCGCTCACCGCCCTCGGAGCCGCCCGATGACCCTGACCCTCAGCTCGATCCGGCTGACCTACCCCGACGGCGACCGCCGCGTCGTCGCCCTCGACGACGTGCAGTTGCGCGTGGACGCGGGCGAGTTCGTCGCCGTCACCGGCCCATCCGGGTCGGGCAAGTCCAGCCTGCTGGCCGTGGCCGGTGGCCTCGTCCGGCCCGACCGGGGGAAGGTCCTGGTGGGGGGAGTCGACCTCACCGCGTCGGACGACCGCGCACGGGACCGGCGACGCCTGAACGACGTCGGCCTGGTCTTCCAGCAGTCCAACCTGCTCCCCTCGCTCACCGCCGTGGACCAGCTGCTGCTGGTGGCCCACCTCCGGGGAGACGACCGCACAGCCGCACGCCGTCGCGCCGATGACCTGCTCCACCGAGTCGGCTTGGAGGACAAGGCGAGCCGGCGGCCCGCGCGCCTGTCCGGTGGAGAACGCCAACGGGTCGGACTGGCCCGCGCCCTGATGGGCCGACCCCAGCTCCTGCTGGTCGACGAACCCACGTCGGCGCTCGACCACGATCGCGGCGCCGCCGTCGTGCAACTGCTCCGCGAGGTGACCGCGGAGCAGCAATTGGCCACCGTGATGGTCACCCACGACCTCCAGCACCTGCACACCGTGGATCGCACGGTCG
>CAYRLV010000215.1:4685-6698 GCA_964425155.1 uncultured Ornithinicoccus sp.
CGGGGACGCGGTCGAGGAAGCCGAGCACCTGGTCGATGCGGCCCTCGTCATCGGTGACGACCACGTCGAACCCGATCACGACCGGCTCCGCGCCCTCGGGTCCGAGGCCCCACTGGAAACGGGCCTGGTTGTGGTGGGCGTCCACGTCGCCGACCGGCGAGAAGACGAAGCCCGGGAACTGCTCCTGGACCGCGGCGATGGTCGCGATCACCGCGTCGCGGCCGGTCGCCTCGGCCATCGGGTCGACGTAGCGCGGGGTGTCGGTCCAGTAGCGGTCGACCAGCAGCCGGCGGGCCTCGGCGTCGGTCTCGTTCCAGCAGGCGAGGTATGGGGTCACGAGGTCACTCATGGCGCTGCTCCTTCGAGGAATGGCTGACGAACGAGCACCATCCTTCGGCCGAGCGGTCACGGCGTCGATTCCCTCGCAGGTCATGGCGGACGCGCGGCCCTCGGCCGACGGCTGCGGTCAGGAGGTGCTGAGCTCTTCCGGGCGGCCGCGCTTGAACTCGAGGAACTCCGGGTGTCGCGCCAGGGTGATCGTCGCGTCGAAGAGCTCCACCGCCGCGTCGCCGCGGGGGATCGCGGAGAGCACCGGCCCGAAGAACCCGGCGTCGCCGACGTGGATGACCGGCGTCCCGACGTCCTCGTGCACCGGCGCGAGCGCCAGCTCGGTGAGCTTGCGCAGCCGCTCGTCCCAGTCGGAGTCCTCCGCGGCGGCGGCCAGCCCCGGTTCGAGACCGGCCTGGCGCAGCGCCTCGGCGATCTCGTGGCGTCGGCCCTCCACGTGGTGCAGTGTGCCGAAGGCCTCATAGAACGCACGCAGTCCCTCGGCGCCATGTCGCTCCTCGACCGCGGCCGCCACCCTCGAGGGGCCCCATGCCCGGTCGTTGAAGTCGCGGTACCAGTCCTCGATGTCGCGGCCGTCGTTGATCACGCTGAGACTCACCAGCGCGTAGGTGACCGCAGCCCGACCGGCCGCCTCGACCTCGGCGAGCCAGCGCGAGGTGATCCAGGCGAACGGGCACGACGGGTCGACGTGCAGGGTGACGGCAGTGCGATGGTTACTTTCCATGGAAAGCATGGTACTTGACGCGGAAAGTATATTCAAGGCGTGGACACTGACCCGGTGGAGCAGATCGCGCAGGCCTGGCGCCGCGAGCGGCCTGACTTGGACCCCTTCCCGTTGCTCGTGATCGGCCGCATCGCCCGGCTGGAGAACGAGCTCGACCGACGGCTCCGGCCACCCTTCGCCGAGGAGGGCCTGGCCAGCGGGGACTTCGACCTGTTGGCGGCGCTGCGACGCGCCGGTGAGCCATGGACGCTCACCCCAACTGCGTTGGCGCAGGCCATGCTAGTCACCCAGGGTGCGGCCACCAAGCGGGTCGACCGACTGGCCCGGCAGGGTTACGTCGAGCGGGTGGCCTCGACCGGCGACGGTCGGTCCGTGCCGGTGCGGCTGACCGATGCCGGTCTGGCCTTCGTGGACCGGATGATCGCCGTGCACCTGGCGAACGAGGCTCGACTGCTGTCCGGGCTGTCCGCGCCTGAGCAACGTCAGCTCGCCGGCCTCCTCGCCAAGCTGCACGCGTCGCTCCGCTCCTCGTGAGCGAGCCTTGTTTCAGGGCTGGACCTCAAGCGGGCTTGACCTCCTAGCGTTGACGAGACACCGACACCCATCCCAGGAGGCCGACGTGAACCCCACCCCGTGGCCCGCCGAGCCCAGCACCGTCACCGCCATCCACGAGCTGGTGGCCCGGGCCAGCGAGCACCAGGACGACCCCGACGAGCTGCTGGCTCTCCACACTGACGACGCGGTCATCGTCAACATCGCGGGCACGCGCGTGTCCGGACGCGATGAGTTCGCTCAGGTGATGCGACGCAGCCTGCAGGGACGTCTGCGCAACGTCCGCACCCGGGTGGACGTCACGGACATCACCCTCCTGCGGCCGGACGTCGCCCTCGTCAGCTGCACCAAGCAGGTCGAGGACACCAACGCCGACGCCGACAGGGCCG